>CAZKNQ010000285.1:0-1005 GCA_964554225.1 uncultured Candidatus Planktophila sp. | reverse complement strand
TTTAGTCAAACGCTATGCAGGTGATTTCCCTTGGTCAAAGAGTTTCTGGTTGTCGCTGCGCTTGGGTATTTTCATACTGATTATTAGAGCCACAACAGGTGTATTAATAGGCGTTCCAATACCCGGCACCAAAATAGTTGAATTACCAATTCTTCCTCTGCCCGATTGGATGGCCGGAATCCGCATCGGCGGAGTAGTTACTCAAGAACGACTTTTCTCTTCCCTACATGAGGGGCTGATAATTGTCTCGGTAATCGCGCTTTTTGGAGCAGCTGTATCTCTAACTAGTCCCCATAAAATGCTGAGAATACTTCCCGTTTTCATTTATGAGTTTGGGGTTGCGATCGTGATTGCAACTTCATCTCTCCCTCAACTCGTCTCAAGTTACTCACGAATCAAACGCGCTCGAATCCTTAGAGGCGATGAAAGGCCAAAATTCAACTCTATAGCCCTTCCATTACTGGAAGAGGCTCTTGCTAAATCTCTTGATCTTGCCGCGGCGATGGATTCGCGCGGATACGGCGTAAGTCGAGTTCGCTCTAGGTACCGCCCAATCAAATGGCGATCTGCTGATAGTGCGGTTTTTTCTAGTGGCCTTGTTCTTCTCGGACTCGTATGGTCGGTGACCTCATGATCAAATTTTCTAATGTTTCACTCGTCTATCCGACATCCACGCAAACAATTTTAGAGGGGTTGTCTTTCTCGATTGAGGAGGGAGAAATGGTTCTGGTAATTGGCTCAACCGGAACCGGAAAATCCTCACTTTTGCGGCTAATCAACGGTTTGGTTCCGCATCACACTGGCGGAATATTGGCAGGAGATGTAACTGTTGATGGCATCTCTACTCAACTCGTACGACCAGGTGAATTAGCTCATCTCATTGGCATTGTTGGACAGAACCCAAGTAGCGGCTTTGTAACCGATACCGTTGAAGAAGAACTCGTCTTTAGTATGGAGTCGCTAAACGTGGCTCCCGATGTGATGCGTAAACGAGTGGAAGAGATA
>CAZKNQ010000284.1:0-1006 GCA_964554225.1 uncultured Candidatus Planktophila sp. | reverse complement strand
ATGGCAAGTGCTGCAGCAACCTTAGAGAGCATCACATCAGATAGCAGTAACTCAGCAAGTTTAGCTAGTGCTGCTCTTGCTGCCTTCCAAAATGTGGCAGCTGCATCTAACTCTGCAGCAGCTGCTGCTGCCGATGCCGCTGCTGCTGCCGAGCGGGAATCCGCAGCCGCTGCTGCTGCCATACGAGCAAGACAAGAGGCAGATGCTGCTGCCGCACTTGCAGCTAGATCACAAACTAGCTCCTCATCCTCTGGTGCAAATGTAAGTTCGGCTGAGGCCAGAGCAGCTCAAGAAGCGTTAAATCGTGCACGAGAATTAGAAAGACAGGCGCAAGAGGCTGCCAGATTGGCTGCGGAAGCTAAAGCTGCGGAAGAAAAAGCGGCAGCCGAAAAGAAAGCTGCTGAGGATGCTGCAGCGGCTGCAAAAGCCGCAGCTGATAAAGCAGCAGCAGATGCTCTGGCTAAAGAGCAGGCAAAACGCAATGCTGCAAAAAATCAAATTGCCAGAGATAAAGCTACTGCTAAAAAATTAGTTGATAAAATAAAAAACACAGCAGTCAGTACCTCAAAAACCATAACTAAATCCTCACAATCCATTAACTCTGCCTATGAACAAGCACTGACTGAGGCTGCAAAATCCAACAAGGCATTGGCCAAATTAAAGGAGCAAGAAAAAGTTGCACTTACAAATTTAAATCTTGCAAAAAATGAATTACTTGCACTAAGCAATTTCCTCGATAAAGCTGCACTAGAGCAAAAGAAAGCTATTGCAGAGTACGGCAATGCTCAATACAAGGTAATTAATATTCAAATGAAAATTGATGAAAATAAGAAACAATTAGTGATTGTTGAAAAAGAGATTGCAAGTACTGAAAAGTTATACAAAGAACTGCAATCAAAATATGAAGCATTAAATAAGAGTGTGCAAGCAGCTGTATCAAAGGCGGCAGCAAGTAAGAAAAATGCTGAGGCTGCCTATCAAGCGCTAATGGCAGCAACTAATACAA
>CAZKNQ010000283.1:0-1008 GCA_964554225.1 uncultured Candidatus Planktophila sp. | reverse complement strand
GCTGAAGCAGCAAGGAGCGCTCCGAGCTTTGTCTTCTTCATATATTTCCTCTCAAGGGGCAGCCGGCAGAGAGTTACCGACTGATTCGGGGGAAAAATACACGAGGCGAAGAGATTAAAATCGGACAATTAGTACTTTGCCAATAACGATGTAGTGACATTTTCAGTCTTTTTTGCAGTTTTTTACAGTGCCGCGCAGGGCTTTAGCGGCGTGGCGCGAAAGCCCGAACGGTGATCGAACGGGGTGGTTGGCAGCCCTCGGCAATCTCGAAGGAGACGCTGCAGTCCTGCCCATTTAGAAATAACAGATCTGTAACAACGTAGATCCCGCCCGCGGCGAAAATTTCAACCGATCCTTGGCCGACAATTGCGCAGATATCAAATGTTTTTTCGTCACCGTCATACCGAACGCCGTGAATATGCGCTGAAGGTATTTCATTCCAGGCGTTGCTGCGGTCAACGAAGATAGTTTTACTCTTGGCGTCATAGCCAAACTCAACATAACTTGGGGTGTCCGCTGTAACACGAAATTTTGTTGAAAGACCCTCGCTAGTAGAAATAGTTGCTTTGATCTGTAAGAGTTCTGATTTCTCTCCTGCCGCTAGCTTCCCGCCAAGATAATTATCTAACTCCGCAACTGGATTTGCAGCGAGTCGAATCTTTTTATCTTTAGTTATCAGTGTTAGTTCGCGTGGAAGTGTCATGGCGCCACGCCATGGTGATGTTGGAAAGTTGTGCGCATAGTCCCAATTATTCATCCAACCGATAAAAATGCGACGTTGATTCGGCGCATCGTTAAATGTGACGCCAGCATAATTATCACGACCATAATCAAACCAATTAGTTTTTACATCGTCGGCAATAAATTCATTTCCGTTCCAATCACCAATAAAATATTGGGTTCCAGATCCGCCCGTTAAACCACCTGGGTTAATAGAAATTAATAGCACCCATTTAACTTTGTCTTCATCACCGTCTACAAATAAAGGGAATAAATCTGGGCATTCCC
>CAZKNQ010000282.1:0-1009 GCA_964554225.1 uncultured Candidatus Planktophila sp. | reverse complement strand
CTCGGAGGATTTAGAAAACTTTCGCCAAAGGTGAATCAATTCCTTAAAGATCCTCGCCTGCAAAAGGTGTACTCATTCCAGGCGATGTATGCAGGCGTAAGCCCACAGCAGGCGCTAGCAATCTATGCAGTTATTGCTTATATGGATTCAGTTAATGGCGTTTTCTTCCCTAAGGGTGGAATGCATGCTGTACCTCGCGCACTTGCTGCTGCTGCGCAAAAGCATGGCGTAACTTTCAAATACAGCACTACCGTCACTCGCCTAGAAGTTGAGAACGGGCGCGCCAAAGCGGTTATAACCGACAAGGGCGAACGCATCGAATGCGATGTGGTTGTAATGAACCCAGATCTGCCCGTTGTGTGGCGCGATCTACTTGGCAAAACTCCACTAAATATTAAGCGTCTTAAGTACTCACCATCTTGTGCGACTTTGCTAGTTGGTTCTTCTAAGAAATACGACCATGTCGCTCACCACAATATTCACTTCGGCCAATCATGGGATGGAGTCTTTGATGAGCTAATCAAGAAGAAAACCTTGATGTCTGATCCTTCAGTACTTGTTACTATTCCGACTAAGGATGATGCCGCTCTGGCACCTTCTGGAAAAGAGAGTTATTACATTCTCTATCCAACTCCAAATTTAGATGCAGATATTGATTGGAAGACCCAAGCACGTCCATATCGTGATCACATGATTAAGACTCTTGAAGATCGCGGATACACCGGCTTTGGCGATTCAATTGAAACCGAGGTAATGACAACTCCACTTGATTGGCAAGCACAAGGCATGGAACGTGGCGCACCATTTGCTAGTGCACATACCTTCTTCCAAACCGGACCATTTCGTCCCCGCAATATCGCAGCTGGTTTTGAAAATGTAGTCTTTGCTGGCTCTGGTACTCAACCAGGCGTTGGGGTACCGATGGTTTTGATTTCTGGTCGCTTAGCGGCAGAGCGAATCGTAGGTCCGGTTAAGTAAGTGAGTGAGTTAAACGCTGCAGGGATTACCG
>CAZKNQ010000281.1:0-1012 GCA_964554225.1 uncultured Candidatus Planktophila sp. | reverse complement strand
GGTGAGTTTTCGGCAGCGCTAAATCGTGGTTTTTCCAGCGTACGCAACGATTTCCTAACACCTCCAGCGATTGATGCGGGTGTCGCCCAGGTAGCAGAACCAAAGATCACTGATCTAGGACCAAGACCAGCTCAAAAAACTAGCGAGTTAATTGAATTTAATATCCAACTGAGACAACAGCTAAAAGATTTACCACTTTGGTGGCTAGACCGAATGGTTTTATCAGATCATGCATTAACAGAGCGAATGACTTGGTTCTGGCATGGTCATTGGGCCACTGCAATAGGAAAAATCAACTTTGCTTATCCGATGTATCAGCAAAATGCTCTGCTGCGCAAATATGCGCTCGGGAATTTTGGTGAGATGTCGCAAGCGATGTTAAATGATGGGGCGCTGCAATTTTGGCTAGATGGTGGCGACAACACCGTCAAAGCACCAAATGAAAACCTTGCTCGTGAATTAATGGAGTTATTTGTTTTAGGGGTAAATCGATATACCGAAACAGATGTCCGTGAATTAGCTAGGGCACTTACTGGCTATCAAATCGTTCGCTCTTCTGGCAAAGTAACCTTCAATACCAAGCGCTTCGATGCTGGGATTAAAACAATTCTAGGATCTTCCACTAACTTCAATGGACCTTCGGCTGTTAACTTATTAGTAAGCCAAAGTGATTGCGTGAAATTTATCGCCGAGCGGATTTGGTATCGCTTTATCTCAAGCCAATTGCCAACTGTCAGTGAGATCGAAGGCAGCTTTAAAGACCTTGATATCGCAAAGTTGATCGGCGCTGTCACGGATGCCAAGTACTTAAGTAACTCTGATTACTCAATTGTGAAAGCACCGGTTGAATGGTTTGTTGGCGTTGCTCGATATTTGAATTTGAAACCATCTGAGCTAAAAACTTCCGCGCAGTTACTAGGGTATCTAGATAAAATGGCGCAAGTTCCGTTTAGCCCACCAAATGTTGGTGGCTGGCCAACCGATGAAGCGTGGCTTAGTTCTGCAAGCGCCC
>CAZKNQ010000280.1:0-1018 GCA_964554225.1 uncultured Candidatus Planktophila sp. | reverse complement strand
TATCCATTCCCGCGCTTCGCAATCTTTAAAGTGTTCCATGTCCATCAATATCGCCTGTAAATTTCAATGCACGCGTAATTAGCCAATCAGGATATAAAACCCCTTCTTTGACCTTATCCAAAATGCGCATTGCAATTTCTTTGTTCATACAAATAAAAGTTGTTGGGTTTTAACTTTGCCGCCCGCATCGTAGCGTTTTGATTCGCCTTTAGGGTATGGCAATACGGGATAGGTTAGTTCACGCCGCAATTGTTGCTTATGGGTTTTACTGCCCGCAAAAAACACATAGCGATGTTTACGCGCCCGTTCGACAAAGTACACATTTTCTTCCCCGTACTTTTCAATCACTTCGGCGTTTGTCATGCCATGCGCAAAAGTTGTGTGATGCAAATGTTCCAAGCCTTTTACCCGCGGGTCTTTAAACTTTGAACTTAAGCCCGTGTAAATAAAGTTGGTTGCTTGGTAAACATAACCCACATGGCCTTGTTCGGTATCAGCGTAAGAAACCACAATGCAGGGCTTGGGCAACATTTGCATTGATTTGCCAACCAGTTCTGAAGCAATGTTGTTTCTGTCATTGTCAACAACAAGGCGGTTTAGTTCAATTACATTTTCTTCCCATTTCTTGCCGCATACGCCTTGGCGCAGGGTAGAACTTGCTGATGTTCCGTATGTCACCACGCCAACCAATTGGTCATTAAGGTAAGCACCAAACGCATACGAAATTGATGGCATACGCTTGGCATAGTGTTTTTCAAGTAACCAAGGTTCGGTTTCAAAAGTGTTGATGGGCAGAACTTTCATGCTTCGCCCCTAAACTGTTTTTTCAAATCGGCAAGTTTTGCCAATGCTTCGGCTTTAACCCTTTCGGCTTCGATTTGCTCATGCAATGTTTTCTTGCGTTCAATCTGAACCAAAGGTTTAACGGGAATTGCAGGGCCACTATTGCAAAGGTTTCTAAACTTAATTGCGCTTGGCACAAATTCACCGTCCAGTTTGGCAATGGCAAAGTCCATGC
>CAZKNQ010000279.1:0-1038 GCA_964554225.1 uncultured Candidatus Planktophila sp. | reverse complement strand
GCAAGCGGAACGCGGACGATATCTGTTCCGTGGAGAGCCACCATCTTGCCCCAGTCGCCTTCAGATGCAGCGGTGATCGCCTGCAAACCAAATCGTGTAGCAAGTACGCGGTCAAACGCTGTTGGCGTACCGCCACGTTGAATGTGGCCAAGTACAGATGTGCGAGCTTCTTTGCCGGTCTTGGCTTCAATCTGCTTAGCAAGCCATTCGCCAATTCCAGAAAGTTTTACGTGGCCGAAAGCATCGAGCTCTGAATCTTTAGTGATCATGTCGCCATCTTGAGGAATTGCACCTTCAGCGATAACGATGATTGGTGCGTAGCTGCTCTTAAAGCGTGACTCGACCCATTCGCAGACCTTGTCTACAGAGAATTTAACTTCTGGGATCAAGATACAAGCTGCTCCGCCTGCGATTCCTGAGTGAAGTGCGATCCAGCCAGCATGGCGGCCCATAACCTCAACGATAAGTGCGCGGTGATGTGATTCAGCAGTTGTGTGCAGGCGATCGATCGCTTCAACTGCAATATTTACTGAAGTATCGAAACCAAATGTGTAATCGGTGTTGTTAAGGTCGTTATCGATCGTCTTTGGAACGCCGATTACCTTTACGCCAAGCGCATCTAACTTTGTAGCAACGCCGAGAGTATCTTCGCCACCGATTGCAATAAGTGCATCAATGCCTTGATCTGCCAGGTTTTGCTTGATGCGTTCTACGCCATTTTCAATTTTAAATGGGTTGGTACGAGATGACCCAAGAATCGTTCCACCGCGAGGCAAGATGCCGCGGGTTGTCTCAAGGTTGAGCTCCATTGTGTAGTTCTCGAGTGGGCCTTTCCAGCCATCGCGGAAGCCAACAAACTCGTGGCCATATTCCTTCACACCTTTACGAACTACTGCGCGGATAACCGCGTTAAGACCAGGGCAATCTCCTTACAGGTGGCGGAGATTGCCCTGGTCTTAATGCGGATAACCGCATTAAGACCAGGGCAATCTCCGCCACCTGTAAGGACGCCAATACGCATGAAAACTCCAGTTCAAA
>CAZKNQ010000278.1:0-1043 GCA_964554225.1 uncultured Candidatus Planktophila sp. | reverse complement strand
AAAACTTCTAAAACGTTATTTGGTTTAACGCGCCAGAAACCAGTTTCAGATGCCGCGGGGCGAATGATTTCACCTTCAGCATCAATGATCCAAGAGCGTGAGTAATAGTTTAGAAATGGGCGTCCGTCATGGTTGAAGACGACTTCATGTGCGTATTCAAAGCCTTCAATATTTGGGTACTCACCACGGCCCTTACCACGCCAGGTGCCGACCATCCACGCAAGGGGATTTAAATCTGCATGCAGACCTTCTGGAATTGTAAAAGCCACTTAGAGTCTGCCCCTTCGATATGTGCGCGCATCACGTGCTTGCGATTCACGACGTCCCCGGAAACCGTAAATTAAAAGTACAACGCCAATTACTAATGAGATTAAACCCAATAAAACAGCGCTGAGGATTTCCACGCCGTAATCTTACGGCCTTTAAAGCCTGCTAACCGTCCAGATAATCACGAGCATCGCCGCCAAAACAATTAAACCCTGTGCAATCGTCTCCATTTATGCGGGCACAATCACTTGTTGGGAAGCGGCCACACCTTCGACAGTTAACTGCGCATCAACTGGCGTATTTCGCTTAACAATTGCCAGAGCAATCGGCCCTAATTCAAAGTGGCGCGCAACTGTGCCAAGGAAACCAACTTGAACTTCTCCATTCATAACTGGTGTACCTGGCGCCGGCATTACAACTTGGCTGCCATCTAAATGCAGCAGAACTAAACGACGTGGTGGATTTCCTAGGTTAAAGATCTTCGCGACAGTTTCTTGGCCACGGTAACAACCTTTATTCATATGCACTGATTTGTTAAGTACACCTAGCTCGTTTGGAATTGATTTATGGTCGGTTTCAAAACCAATACGCGGGCGACCTGCCGCTACGCGTTCGGCATCAAGTGCCCATGTTCCAACCTGCATCGCGGTTGCCCCAAAAGTTTCTTGCATCTGCGCTAGCTCTGCACGCGGAACCAGTGCGAATGGCCCACCAATTTCAGTAACTAAACCAGGTGCACGCAATACAACGTATTCACTTGATGCATCACGAACATC
>CAZKNQ010000277.1:0-1049 GCA_964554225.1 uncultured Candidatus Planktophila sp. | reverse complement strand
TCATTCCTTCTAGACCTGCAGCTTCTCCGCCTGATGCCCACCAGGTAAAGATTTCAAGTTGCTTATCAGTTGCAGCAGAAGATGCTGGAGCTGTTGTTACAACAAGTGCAAGTGCAGCGAAGACAGCTGCTACTTTTGACTTCTTTAGCATGTAACGCCTTTCTCGATGTAGAGGGATTTCCTACTACGGGATATGTATTAGCCTGGATTTTTGGGGACCAGGAATCTACATATAGGTATCTTTGTTCGCAGGTAGGGGTGAGTCAACCTGCGGCGCCCCCTTGGCGATAACGATTCGGTTACAAAGGGCGGGCCAAAAACCTAGCCAGCAAGGGGTTTTAGGTCAGCGAGGAGAGCTTGTAAAAGGCGCCATTCCATTTGATCTCTTTGTGGAACTCATCGCTGGTGGTGCTGGCGCTTATCCGTAGATGCTCGACCGAGGCGATATTGGCGAAGTCATTTAAGGTCTCGATATCTAGCGATGTGCTCAGGACGGTGTGGTGTGAGCCGCCGGCATAGATCCAAGATTCGGCCGAGGTCGCAAGGGATGGAGCCGGCTTCCACACTGCGCATGCAACCGGCAACTTCTTTAATTCTTTATCAGGGTTAACAACTTCGATGTCATTTGAAACGATGCGGAAGCGATCGCCAAGATCCATTAAACCGACTACCCGACCGTGTGCAGGTGTTGCGTTGAAAACTAAACGAACTGGGTCATCTTTTCCACCGATACCAAGCGGATGAATTTCGCATTTTGGTTTTTGATCCGTAATTGTCGGACAGACTTCAAGCATGTGTGCGCCCAAAACTTTTGGTTCGCCCGGTCCGAAATGATAGGTGTAATCCTCCATGAATGAAGTTCCACCTTTAAGTCCTTCAGTCATACTTTTAATAATGCGAAGGAGCGCGGAAGTTTTCCAATCTCCTTCACCACCGAAGCCATATCCCTTCGACATCATGCGTTGAACTGCTAAACCCGGGAGTTGCTTGAGCGCACCGAGGTCTTCAAAGTTAGTTGTAAATGCGGTGAAGTTTCCGGCTTCTAAGAA
>CAZKNQ010000276.1:0-1053 GCA_964554225.1 uncultured Candidatus Planktophila sp. | reverse complement strand
TAATTTTCTTAGTCGCTTTAACGGATCGCATCCGTCGGCGATAAACGCGAAGTTGGGCACCCATGGGTTACTTCTTCACCGCCGGAGGAACAAACTTTGTAATCGCTTCAGCGCCCTCTGAATCAAGTGCTTCGGCAGGGGCATCATTTACAACGCCTGCTGCAGATGGCTTGAACTGCTTTTTGAAATCAGCAACTGCTGCTTCCATCTTTGCAATAGTGTCATCTTCTAGCTGCTTGGTCTCTGAGATTACGGTGAAGATATCTTTACGTTCGCGACCAATGAAGTCGAGAAGTTCAGATTCAAAGCGACGGATGTCGGCCACTGCAACATCATCAAGCTTGCCTGATGTGCCTGCCCAGATCGAAACGATCTGACGCTCTAGTGAATAAGGTGAGTACTGACCTTGCTTTAGCAGTTCAACCATACGTGCACCGCGCTCGAGTTGAGCCTTTGATGCCGCATCTAGGTCAGAACCGAAAGCAGCGAAAGCTTCGAGTTCACGGAACTGTGCCAGGTCAAGACGCAGACGACCAGCGATCTTCTTCATCGCCTTAGTCTGTGCAGAACCACCAACGCGAGAAACAGAAACACCTACGTTGATCGCTGGGCGAACACCGGCGTTGAAGAGATCTGTTTCAAGGAAGCACTGTCCATCAGTAATAGAAATTACGTTGGTAGGAATAAACGCTGAAACGTCATTTCCCTTTGTTTCAATGATTGGCAAACCAGTCATTGAACCGCCACCGAGTTCATCGGAAAGCTTTGCGCAACGTTCTAGCAAACGTGAGTGTAAGTAGAAAACGTCTCCTGGGTACGCTTCGCGGCCTGGTGGACGACGAAGAAGAAGTGAGACTGAACGATATGCCTCAGCCTGCTTCGAGAGATCATCAAAGACGATAAGAACGTGCTCGCCGTTGTACATCCAGTGCTGACCAATTGCAGAACCGGTGTATGGAGCGAGGTACTTAAAGCCAGCTGGGTCTGATGCAGGAGATGCAACGATTGTTGTGTACTCCATTGCGCCAGCTTCTTCGAGTGCGCCCTTAACAG
>CAZKNQ010000275.1:0-1054 GCA_964554225.1 uncultured Candidatus Planktophila sp. | reverse complement strand
TTCCAGATACTTCACGCTGGGTGATTGCCTGCAGCGATCAAGCTCACTCATCGATTGCATCAGCGGCAGAAGTCATGGATGTTGATCTGTTAAAGGTTGCCGTTGACGAGAATGGCAGACTACAAGGTGAGACTGTGGCGAAAGAGATTGATGCAATACATCGCCAATCTGGTCGCCGAGTTTTTGCGGTTATCGCAACTGCCGGCACAACTAATTTAGGAATCATCGATGATTTAGCTGGAATCAGCGTTGCTGCCTAATAGCGTAACTTTTGGTTTCATGTTGATGGGGCATATGGGTTAGCTGCATTATGCGCACCATCGGTGCGAGCTAAATTTAACGGAATTGAAATGGCGGATTCCTTTATTGTCGATCCCCATAAATGGTTATTCGCGCCATTTGATGCCTGTGCTTTAATTTATCGCGAACCAGAATTAGCGCGTGAAGTTCATACCCAGCATGCTTCTTATTTAGATACTTTGCATGATGGAAATTGGAATCCAGCAGATTATGCAATTCATCTAACGAGGCGAACTCGTGGATTACCTTTCTGGTTTTCCTTAGCTGCTTATGGCACCGATGCATATTCCGAAGCGATGGAGCAATCACTTGAAGTTGCAAAGTATGCGGCACAGAAAGTTAGCGAACATCCAGATCTAGAATTACTCCGCGAACCAGAACTTTCGATTGTTGCATTTACTCGCAAAGGTTGGATTGCGGCGGATTACCAAAACTGGAGCGATAATTTATTAGCCGATCAAGTGGGCTTTCTTCCGCCCTCTTCGCACGCAGGACAGCCAATATTGCGTTTTGCCATAGTAAATCCATGGACGAAATTCAGCGATATTGATCTGATTTTGCAGAGGTTATAAATCACTTGAAGTTCCCACACTTTTACAGATCCCTTAAGTAGGATTCGCTTCATGTCCGCACAAGAACAGCTCTCGGTCTCAGTAAATCTCTCAGACCTTGAAGTAGCTATCCTCGAATTCGAACGTAATTGGGGGCGCTATGCCGGTGCCAAAGAGGCCTCGATCAAGGAACTCTTCAATAT
>CAZKNQ010000274.1:0-1065 GCA_964554225.1 uncultured Candidatus Planktophila sp. | reverse complement strand
GTGGAGGTGCCGGGAATCGAACCCGGGTCCTTCGGAATTAAAACAGGGCTTCTACGGGCGTAGTGTGGCTATCGTTTTCTCAGTTCCGAATCTCTTGCACACAAGTATTCGACAAACTCATTTGCGAAACTGTTCTCCGGTCGCGTTCGCAACGCCACAACCGTGAAGAGCCCTCTATCGGCGCTAGATTCCAGAACGAAGGCGAGTCTGGGCTAACGGATCACAGAGCTTGCTTAGGCAGCAAGAGTGAGATCATCGGCAGTTGTACTGACGATTATTTTTTGCACAGGTTTTTGGTTAACGAGATCATCCTGGCTTCCTCGGCCCGCTTCCCCTGCCTCAACAACCAAAGTCGAGACCGTTCACCCCCATGGGTGTGGAAAGCTATTTCCACTATTTAGTTGTGTTCTTATTGTACGGAACGCCAACGACAAGTGAGAAATTCCCAATAAATCCGATGGTTTTGAAGGTAATCAGGCGTGAGTTTTACTCGAAAACAAGAGAATTCTTAATGAGCGATTACTGGTCTTTTCCAGATCGACGACGAGAAATTTCGCGTTCGACTTCGCGGCTTGCTTGGCGCTCCATTAGCGAATCACGCTTGTCATGCGCTTTCTTTCCGCGAGCCACCGCTATCTCGATCTTGGCTTTTCCGTTATTGAAGTAAAGCTGCAGCGGAATAAGAGTTACTCCACCTTCTTTAATCTTTATATGAAGTTTCTTAATCTCCTGCAGGTGCACGAGCAACTTGCGTTTGCGGCGCACATCGTGATTAGTCCATGTGCCTTGGGTGTATTCCGGGATATGTACTCCGGCTAACCAGAGTTCGCCATTTTCAACGGTTGCATAGCCATCTATAAGGGAAGCACGCCCTGCGCGAAGTGATTTAACTTCAGTGCCCGTTAGAACAATGCCACATTCGTAGACATCTTCAATGGAATAGTCATGACGCGCTTTTTTATTCTGCGCGATGAGTTTGCGGCCAACTTCTTTCACCACGGCAGTTACCTTTTAAACCTTGAGGTAACGGCGGAGCGTGATCAGTGAGGCAATAGTAGAAACGGT
>CAZKNQ010000273.1:0-1078 GCA_964554225.1 uncultured Candidatus Planktophila sp. | reverse complement strand
CGATACCCGGAATTGGGTAGGTGGTCTGGCTTACGTAGAAAACGACGATCCAGAAGAGGCCGATTAGGAAGTTGGCGACCATAACTGGAGCAAGCCAGCTTGGGCTCTCGATTGGGCCGTGTGGCTCAGCGTCAAAGACCTGCTCTTCATGAGCGTGCTTCTCTTGAACCTTTTTACGCAATTTCGACTTTGGCATAGGTAGAAGGCTACATGGAAAATGCGATCCTGGAAACTGCAGCACTGAAAACTACAAATCTGGAAACTGCCCGCCTGCCAACCCTGCAAGAATTGCCCCATGTCCCGCATCCTCGTCATCGATAACTACGACTCGTTCGTATTTAACTTGGTGCAATACCTAGGTCAACTTGGCGCCGAATGCATCGTTAAGCGAAATGACGAAGTAAACGTTGAAGA
This sequence comes from uncultured Candidatus Planktophila sp., assembly GCA_964554225.1. GTDB lineage: Bacteria > Actinomycetota > Actinomycetes > Nanopelagicales > Nanopelagicaceae > Planktophila. Next base: position 664 of record CAZKNQ010000273.1, on the reverse strand, counting down.
AGCCGGCGAATATGACGGAGTACTTATCTCTCCAGGGCCAGGAACTCCAGAAGAAGCTGGCATCAGTATCGCGATGATCAAATATTGCGCAGATAAAAACATTCCGCTGTTTGGTGTTTGCTTAGGACACCAAGCAATAGGCGTTGCTTTTGGTGCAACCGTTTCACGTGCACCCGAGTTATTGCACGGCAAAACTTCGCAAGTGCTGCACGAAGGAAAAGGCGTCTTAACAAACCTTCCATCGCCATTTACTGCAACTCGTTACCACTCACTAGCAGTTGAACGCGACACAGTTAGTAGTGAATTAGAGATTACTGGTGCAACAGAATCTGGCGTTGTTATGTCGATGCGCCATAAGACCTTGCCTATTGAAGGCGTGCAGTTCCACCCCGAATCAGTACTGACTGAACACGGACATTTAATGCTCGCTAATTGGTTAACACAATGCGGAGATAAAGATGCGCTCGCAAATTCAGTGGGCTTATCTCCGGTTGTTGGTAAGCGCGCTTAAATTACGGCGCTTTATTAATTGTAATTGTTACTGGCTTACCAATAGTTTGAGTTGTGCCCGCATCAGGTGCTTGGCTAATAACAACGCCAACTGCTTGCGTTGCATCGTAATCATTGAATTCGCGAACTAAGAAGCCAGCTTGAATCAAAAGTG
>CAZKNQ010000272.1:0-1079 GCA_964554225.1 uncultured Candidatus Planktophila sp. | reverse complement strand
CGTGGCCCAGGTGGAATCTGAATTTCATCAAAGTCCAACTTACGCATCTTGTCGGCCTCTGCCGCCATTTCCTCATAACGTGCAAGGCGCGCCTTTGATTTAACTTGTCGCCCCTTTGCGTTTTGGCGAACCCATTCGAGTTCTTCAGTTAAACGCTTGGCGCGCTTGGCATCTTTCTGTCCTTCAATTTTCAGACGCGTAGCCTTTGTATCGAGATAAGTTGAATAGTTACCTTCATATGGATACGCGCGGCCGCGATCGAGTTCCAGGATCCACTGCGCAACGTTGTCGAGGAAGTAACGATCGTGCGTGATCGCAACGACTGCGCCAGGATATTTATTTAAATGTTGTTCAAGCCATAGAACTGATTCGGCATCTAGGTGGTTTGTTGGCTCATCCAGAAGCAAAAGATCTGGTGCCTCAAGGAGCAATTTACAAAGCGCAACGCGGCGCTTTTCTCCGCCAGATAGAACCTTTACATCGGCATCAGGTGGCGGACAGCGCAGGGCATCCATCGCTTGCTCAAGTTGTGAATCTAACTCCCAAGCATTTCGGTGATCTAGCTTTTCCTGAAGGTCGCCCATTTCAGCAAGTAGCTTGTCGTAATCAGCATCAGGCTGTGACATTTCATCGCTGATTGCATTAAAGCGATCGAGCATTGCAACAGTTTCGGCAACGCCCTCTTTGACGTTATCAATAACATTTTTCTCTTCATTTAAAATTGGTTCCTGCATCAAGATGCCGACGGTGTAACCAGGAGTTAGGTATGCCTCACCATTTGATGGTTGCTGCAGCCCGGCCATGATCTGCAAGACCGTTGACTTACCGGCTCCGTTAGGGCCAACCACGCCAATCTTTGCTCCGGGATAGAACATCAAGGTGACATCGTCGAGAATCACCTTTTCACCATGCGCTTTGCGCGCCTTTTTCATCGTGTAAATGAACTCAGCCATAGAGAAAACCTTAGTGGTTGCTTTCGGTACAATTAACTATCGACCCTGCAGGCGCCTGTAGCTCAGTCGGATAGAGCACTCGCCTTCTAAGCGAGTTGTCGCTGGTTCGATTCCAGCCAGGCGCAC
>CAZKNQ010000271.1:0-1089 GCA_964554225.1 uncultured Candidatus Planktophila sp. | reverse complement strand
GATAGCCCTATGAATCTAGAGGCAAAATGGGCGATAGTAACTGGTGGATCAAGAGGGCTTGGCTTTGAAACAGCCAAAGGTTTAATTGCAGCTGGATTTGCTGTCTACATAATCGGAAAAGATGAATCTCGCGCCAAAGCTAGTGCAGAAAAATTAGGTTGCAAATATCGCAGCACTGATGTTTCAGATAGTAAAAAATTTCGCCAAGTTTTATCAGAAATTACAAAAGAAGCAGAGGGTGCAGGTTTAGGTGTATTAGATGTTTTAGTTTTATCTCATGGAGTAATGAGTGAGAAAATGTCTAAAACATTAAGAACTAATGATGAAGAATGGCGCAGGACATTATCAATTAATCTAGATGCAGTATTTACTGCCGTAAATGAAGTGGCTCCAGCAATGGCAGAGGCAAGAAAAGGTAGAGTAATTGTTTACTCAGCATGTTTGGGAAGAATGTCAGGGCCAGGAACGCATGGCGGTCTTGCTCCTTATCGAATAAGTAAAGCTGGCGTTAATGCATTTGTTAAGAATCTTTCCTATGAAACAGGATTAGGTGCAAGGGGATTTTTAGTTGATGCAATTTGTCCTGGCCACTGCCGAACCGATATGGGTGGCGAAGATGCACCAAGAAGTGCCCAAGAAGGAGCTGAAACTGCTATTTGGTTAGCAACAAGAGATTTCGATCCAAGTAAAGATAAAACTGGATTACTTTGGGAGGATCGTCAAGTAGTTGATTGGTAATTACTCTTTATAACCAAGTGCGGCAGATAAAATTGTAACAATCGAAAGTAGCATCAACGGAATTCCTACATATAAAAAACTACCCATAACCATGTAATAAGAAACTCCGAGTGCAATTAAATTAGCTAGTACCGCTGGAGCTCTACCAAATGATCTTTGCTTTTCAAAGCCAATTGCACTTGCCCATAAACCAAATGAGCCAAGTAGACCGAAAACGATTTCAGCAGAAAGTGCAGCTGGTGCGCTAACTGTAGAAATGAGTGGTGCCACTAAAAGATAAATAACTATTCCAAGTATGAGTAATGATTCGAATTTAAGTAGGTAAATTGCCCGTTTTCTACTGGCCTCAAC
>CAZKNQ010000270.1:0-1099 GCA_964554225.1 uncultured Candidatus Planktophila sp. | reverse complement strand
GATTGATAGATCTGCATCCTCTTCGTGATACATCGTTGCCACGGTATTTCTCCTTAGTTTTGGTAATCGGGTTGGGTGTCGTGAATTTCTTCAACTTTGCCTGTCACATCTTTGATCGATATGACGCTGACAAGTTTGTCGAGTTGAGCAATCACTTGCTCAAGAGAGTGGCCTTCTACAGCTACTCCAATAACCATCTTTGAGATTGATGAATCTTCGGTTGGTCCAACGTTAAGTGTCTCAATATTGAATGCGCGTCGTGAGAAAAGTCCAGAAACGCGGGCTAAAACACCTGGTTCGTTTTCAACTAGAACTTCTAGAGTGTGTTGGCGGCGGCTAGTAGTCATTAGAGCTCCTGAGAATCCCAGTCGGGCGCAGTAGCGCGAGCGATCATGATTTCATCATTTGAAGTTCCGGCAGCGACCATCGGCCAAACCATGGCATCACGATGAACGCGGAAGTCGACAACGACTGGTTGGTCATTGATCGACATCGCTTTCTCGATTGTCTTATCCAAATCTTCCGGGCGTTCACAAGCAAGGCCAACGCAACCCATACTTTCAGCAAGCATTGGGAAGTTTGGAACGCGCTTTGATTCAAGGTTGGTATTTGAGTAACGGCCTTCGTAGAACAAGGTCTGCCATTGGCGAACCATGCCGAGTGATTCGTTATTGATAATTGCAACCTTGATTGGAATATTGTTAAGCGCACAGGTAACGAGTTCTTGATTTGTCATCTGGAAACATCCGTCGCCATCAATTGCCCAAACTGTTGCATCTGGTGCACCAACCTTTGCACCCATTGCAGCAGGTACGCCGTAACCCATGGTGCCTGCACCTCCTGAGTTAAGCCAGGTGCGTGGGTGTTCGTATGAAATAAATTGTGATGCCCACATCTGATGTTGGCCAACGCCTGCAGTAAAGATGGTGTCGGTTCCAGATATCTGACCAATTCTTTGGATTACATGTTGTGGTGACAATGAACCATCTTCAGGTTGGTCATAACCCAATGGATATGTGGACTTAAGCGAATTCATCTGTCGCAACCATGCTGAGAGATCAGGTTGGTTCTTTGCAAGGGCCGCTTTAAGCGCAGGAAT
>CAZKNQ010000269.1:0-1104 GCA_964554225.1 uncultured Candidatus Planktophila sp. | reverse complement strand
TTCCAGATTCACCGTGTGGAACCTTGAGAGATGTATCGCGAACTTCGCGAGCCTTTTCACCAAAGATTGCACGAAGCAAACGCTCTTCAGGTGTTAGTTCAGTTTCTCCCTTAGGAGTTACCTTTCCAACCAAGATATCGCCAGGGACGACATCTGCGCCGACGCGAATGATTCCGCGCTCGTCGAGGTCTGCAAGTACTTCTTCAGAAACGTTAGGGATATCGCGAGTGATTTCTTCGGCACCTAGCTTGGTGTCGCGTGCATCGACTTCGTATTCCTCAATGTGAATTGATGTAAGAACATCATCTTGAACGAGACGCTGCGAAAGAATGATCGCATCTTCGTAGTTGTGGCCTTCCCATGACATAAATGCCACGAGCAAGTTCTTGCCGAGAGCCATTTCACCGTTTTCGGTACATGGACCATCTGCAATCACTGAGCCAACTTCAAGCTTCTGACCTTCAGAGACAACAACCTTCTGGTTGTATGAAGTTCCTTGGTTAGAGCGTGAGAACTTAGATAGTGAGTAAGTCTGGTAAGTACCGTCATCGCCCATGACCTTTACTTCATCGGCAGATACTTCAGTAACAACACCTGAATGAGTTGCTGTGACAACATCACCGGCATCTACTGCAGCACGGAATTCCATTCCAGTACCAATAAGTGGCGCTTCTGCGCGCATCAAAGGAACTGACTGACGCATCATGTTCGAGCCCATCAACGCGCGGTTGGCATCGTCGTGCTCAAGGAACGGAATCATTGCTGTTGCAACAGAAACCATCTGACGTGGTGAAACGTCCATGTAATCAACTTCATCACCGTGGATATATTCAACTTCTCCGCCTCGACGACGTACGAGTACGCGTGCTTCGGCGAAATGGTTGTCATCTGTAAGTGGTGCGTTTGCCTGCGCGATGATGTGTTCATCTTCTTCATCTGCAGTTAGGTAATCAACCTGATCTGTAACGCGACCCTTAACAACCTTGCGGTAAGGAGTTTCGATAAATCCGAAAGCGGTTACGCGACCGTAAGTTGCAAGCGAACCGATAAGACCAATGTTTGGTCCTTCAGGAGTTTCGATTGGGCACATACGTCCGTAGTGAG
>CAZKNQ010000268.1:0-1111 GCA_964554225.1 uncultured Candidatus Planktophila sp. | reverse complement strand
TCCAAAGAATCGTGTAATGGGCCAGGCCGGCATGCTCGATACCGCGCGCTTTACCAACTTTGTCGCTGAAAAACTTGGTGTCGCAGTTGGAACTGTCAAGACCCTGACTCTTGGTTCACATGGTGACACCATGGTTCCAGTTCCAAGTCGTTGCACAGTAGATGGCAAGCCACTTTCAGAACTCCTTTCACAAGCAGAAATCGACGAACTCGTTGATCGCACTCGTAACGGTGGCGCAGAAGTTGTTGCACTCCTTAAGACAGGTTCTGCTTACTACGCACCATCTGCAGCAGCAGCGCGTATGGCTAAAGCGGTAATCGAAGATTCAGGTGCGGTAATGCCAGTCTGTGCCTGGGTTGATGGCGAGTACGGAATCTCAGGTGTTTACCTCGGAGTAGAAGCAGAGATCGGTCGCGTCGGTGTGAAGAAAGTTGTCGAAACTAAACTTACAGATTCAGAACTTGCTGGGCTAAAGGAAGCTGCGGAAGCAGTCCGCGCCAAGCAGGCAGATGTGCAGACTCTCTAGTAAGGATATGAATATGAGCAAAATCAAAGTAACTGGAAAAGTCGTCGAACTAGATGGCGATGAGATGACCCGCATCATGTGGCAGTTCATCAAAGATTCCTTAATCCTTCCTTACCTAGATGTGGATCTTGAGTACTACGACCTAGGTATGGAACACCGCGATGCCACAGACGACCAAGTCACTATCGATGCTGCCCGCGCTATTCAAAAGCATGGCGTCGGAATCAAGTGCGCAACTATTACTCCTGACGAAGCGCGCGTTGAAGAATTTGGCCTAAAGAAGATGTGGAAATCTCCTAACGGAACTATCCGCAACATTCTGGGCGGCGTTATCTTCCGCGAACCAATCATCATCTCTAACGTGCCACGTTTGGTTCCGCACTGGACTAAGCCAATCGTTATCGGCCGTCACGCATTCGGTGATCAATACCGCGCAACTGATTTCAAAGTTCCAGGCCCGGGAAAGCTGACAATCTCATTCGTTCCTGAAGATGGTTCTGCGCCGATCAACACTGAAGTCTTTAACTTCGAATCTTCAGGTGTAGCGATGGCTATGTACAACGTCGATGATTCAATTCGCGACTT
>CAZKNQ010000267.1:0-1114 GCA_964554225.1 uncultured Candidatus Planktophila sp. | reverse complement strand
CGGTAATTACACCAAGGGTTCCGCGCGAATATTTATGATCTAACTCGCTTGGAACGATGATGTGCTTCTTTGAATCTTTAGCAGTCCAACGTTGGCTCTTCATGAGGTCTATCTTACGCCTCATTGGCTAAAGCCAATTTTGCAAGTATTGTCCACTTTATGGAAAAAACATTGGGAAAAGTACGTTGGGGATTTATTGGCGCGGGGTACATTGCAAAGTTAGCGCTTTATCCAGCGCTGCTTAACTCAAAAGATGGCGAAATCTATGCCGTTGGTGCAAAAGATCGTGATAGAGGACTAGCTCTGTCTCCTTCGGGTTTGGTTTATACCGATTATGACGAACTCCTAGCCGACCCAAATGTCGAAGCAATATACATTTCACTTCCCAATTCTTTGCACATTGAATGGTCTATTAAAGCGATGCGCGCTGGAAAGCATGTGCTCTGTGAAAAGCCTGCCGCGATGAACGTTGCAGAATTAAAGGAAGCAATTGCCGTTGCAAATGAAACTGGTTTGATCTTCATGGAGGCGAGCTGGAATCGCTGGCATCCACGCACCTTGCGCCTAAAAGAGATTGTTGATTCAGGCGTGATCGGTGAAGTAAAAACAATTCGCTCAGCCTTTACTTATGATGGTTTGGATCCATCTAATATTCGCGCAATTTATGAACTCGGTGGTGGCGGACTCTACGACCTCGGTCCGTATTCAGTTGCTGCTCCAATTTGGTTAATGGACTTTGCGCCTGTAAGTAATATCAAGACAGATGTTAAATGGCATCCAGGTGGATGCGACGAGACAGTTACAACATCATTTGATATCGGCGGAGCGCACGCCGAAGCGCTGACTTCAATGAATATCCCAAACACGCTCTATTTTGATGTGGTTGGCACAAAGGGTCGAGTTTCCATGACCGGAAACGATGCCTTTAACTCGCATAACAAGCCAAGCACCCTCGAAGTTGAAGTAGATGGAAAGGTAACTGTTGAAAACTTTGCTGCCTGCGATCCTTATCAACTAATGGCTGATGCAATGTCACGCCGAATTCGCGGGGGAGAAGGTTGGCTTATGCCGCACTCTGATTCGATCGCATTCGCTGAAGTATTTGACCGAGCAT
>CAZKNQ010000266.1:0-1125 GCA_964554225.1 uncultured Candidatus Planktophila sp. | reverse complement strand
ATAAGGAGCGCACGATTCCGCTGGGAAATCCGGCGATGCGCGCATTAGAAGCTTGGTTGAAAGAAGGTCGACCAGCATTGGCTGGCGATAAATCAGATCGCGCTGTATTTCTTGGAGCGCGCGGAAAACGAATTGATCAGCGCACTGTTCGCACCGTTGTTTATCATGCGCTAGAAGCACTCGAAGGTGCAGTGAAGTTAGGACCTCACGCCTTACGACATTCGGCTGCAACTCATCTGCTCGAAGGCGGGGCAGACCTTCGCACGGTTCAAGAAATCTTGGGACATGCATCCCTTGCGACGACTCAGATTTACACCCACGTATCAACTGAAAGGCTGCAAAAAGCCTTTAAGCAAGCCCATCCCCGCGCATAGCAGGTGGATTTAGCACCCCTTGGCGACAGGTAAGATTTCCCCTGCACCAAAGCCATTCTGTAAAAGAACCTTGGGTGACATCTCAGCACTTATGTATGAACTGACCAATCAGTAATTGAAATGTCAGGGAATACAAGCCACTTCGGTCCTACTTGAGAAATTTTGTTTCAATGGTTGGTCGGCGTTGTAGGTGCGACGGGCCTAACAAATTGTTAAGCCATTAACCGAGCAGGTTTATTGCGCTGTGCGCAAAAACCTAAAAAGGAGAACGCTGCCATGGCAGTTGTAACAATGCGAGAACTCCTCGACAGTGGAGTCCACTTCGGACATCAGACACGTCGCTGGAACCCAAAGATGAAGCGCTTTATTTTCACAGAGCGCAACGGCATCTACATCATCGATATCCAGCAATCACTTGCACTTATCGATCAAGCATATGAATTCGTAAAGGACACCGTCGCAAAGGGCGGACATGTTCTATTCGTTGGAACAAAGAAGCAAGCACACGAACCGATCATGCAGCAGGCTGCACGCGTTGGAATGCCAACCGTCACCGAGCGCTGGTTAGGTGGAATGCTTACTAACTTCCCAACTGTTTACAAGCGTATTCAGCGTCTCAAGGAGCTCGAAGCTCTTGAGAACGCAAATGACCTTTTGCTTACAAAGAAAGAACTCCTTGTTCTACGTCGTGAGCGTGAAAAGCTATTTAAGAACCTCGACGGTATCCGTCACATGACCAAGTTGCCTTCAG
>CAZKNQ010000265.1:0-1137 GCA_964554225.1 uncultured Candidatus Planktophila sp. | reverse complement strand
CCAAATACCAACGGCAGCCAATTCTTCTTGGTTTATAAGGACACAACGCTTCCACCGAGCTACACCATCTGGGGCAAGATCAAGACGGGCTTGCCACTTCTGCTACGCATTGAAAAAGTTGGCGCATACCAAGTTGATCAATCAACCGGAAATGCTTACTACGCAGGTGATGGAATTCCGGTACAGCCGATCGAGATTAAATCGGTAACCGTTCGCTAAATAACTGTTCGTTAGTTAATTTGTATTAATGATTTTAAAAGCTTCGGCGATACGGCCTTCAGGTAGACCGCCCATGCCGGCGTTACGTTGACCCCACTCGCGGACCATATTCTCTAGTTCCTTATTGTGCGCAGTCTGTGATGCATGGGCATGTAGCGCTTTCATCTTCAAATCAAAGGTATCGGTGATATCTACCCAGTGATCAGGGTTAGCAAAGCCCATCATCCAAACTTCCTTAACGCGATGTGGTTGCAAACCTTCGTTATCTAATAAATCGGTAAAAGCAAAAGGATTTCGGGCGTCTGGGTAAACCGCTTGGATTGCAGCTTCACCTGCCGCTAAATGATCTGGATGGCTAGCGCCGATGCGGTCCCAATTTCGTTCTGGTGATTGGCAGACCATGCGATCTGGTTTGCTGATGCGAATTTGGCGGACGATATCTTTGCGAAGTCCTAGTGTTGGTTCGAGATGGCCATCAACATAATTTAAAAATGTAATGTCGGTGACGCCGATTGCGGCACCTGCTGCACGTTGTTCGCGCTGGCGGATCGCTGGCATTTCCTCTTTTGTAAAGCCTGACTCTTCGCCGCCTTGGTCGCCATTGGTGCAGAAGACATAGGCAACTTCGATGCCCGCCTTGACCCATTGGGCGATAGTTCCGGATGCGCCAAAATCAGAGTCATCGGGATGTGCGTTGATGACTAGTACGCGCTTTATCTCTGAATTTGGTAGCGGCTCCATGACAGTTAAGCCTAATAGACTCCGCGCCATGGTTGATACGCAAGCGCTACTGGCGGGGCTCAATCCGCAGCAGCAAAAAGCGGTCGCCCACGAAGGTGCACCTCTTTTAGTGGTGGCAGGTGCGGGATCCGGAAAGACGCGCGTACTTACTCGCCGTATCGCTTACTTAATGGCTGC
>CAZKNQ010000264.1:0-1143 GCA_964554225.1 uncultured Candidatus Planktophila sp. | reverse complement strand
TGCAGGCCGACGGCAAAGCAGCCGACGAAGCAACCGTCCCGGCCTTTCTCCATTCCGTAGGATCGTCCATCGACTACGGGTTCATTAACGACCTGACCGCCTACGCTGGTTTCGGTGAACTAAGGCAGGAGCATATCGACATGGTTGCCGACGCGGCGTTTATGCGCGAGGCCAGCCTGATCGCATCACGCGCCACTGACCCAGACACCCTGCTCGAGCATTATGCCCGCCTAGCCGACAAGCGCAAGGCCGTCGCCAACAAGGCAAGCGCACAGCGGATGCCCATCGACGAGCTTATGAAGTTCGACCGCAAGGCAGACCCGACCAACGTCCTCGGCAACCGCTGGCTCTGCCGGGGCGGCTCCCTGGTCATGGCTGGTCAGGCTGGCACCGGCAAGTCCGCCCTGATGATGCAGGCGGCCATCAATTGGACGCTTGGTCAGGACTTCTTCGGCATCAAGACTGCCAACGGCATGAAGATGCGGACGCTTGTCATCCAAGCCGAGAACGACGCCGGCGACGTTGCCGAGTCCATGCAGGACCAGATTGACGGACTGCACCTCGACCAGGATGAGCGTGACCAACTCAAGGAGAACATGTTCATCTACCGCGAGAGCGTCGCCACGGGCAGGGAGTTCGGCGACGTCCTGCGTAAGCTGGTCATCCAGCATCAGGCCACGATCGCCTTCATCGACCCATTGATGGCCTTCGTCGGGGCGGACATCTCCGAGACCGCAGAGGCCGCCAAGTTCCTGCGCCACATCATCCAGCCAATCCTGAACGAGACCGGGGTCATCGTTGTCTTCATGCACCACACCGGGAAGCCCAAGTCATCCAAGGACAAGGAAGGCCAGACCATCGCCGACCTTGCCTATCAGCTCTTCGGGAGTTCCGAGGTCACGAACTGGGCACGCGAGATTGCCTGCCTCCAACGATGCCAGGGCGACGAGCCGATCTACCGCTTCGGCCTGACCAAGAGGCGCAGCCGTGCCGGCATGACGGACGGCTTCAAGCCGTGCGGGGAAATCTACATCCGCCACTCCCCGAACAAGGAGGAAATCCGCTGGGTCCGCTCGACCCCACCCATAGTCGACTCTGGGGAGGGCTATTAGACCCCTCTCCGTGGCCTCCAGCCGCCCTTTC
>CAZKNQ010000263.1:0-1148 GCA_964554225.1 uncultured Candidatus Planktophila sp. | reverse complement strand
CTGCTGCAAGCTGTGCTGCGAATGGAGTCGACTTACGTGAGCCCTTGTAACCAACTTGGCCTGATGAAGCCCAAGAAATTACAGCGCCGGTTGGATCGGTGATGGAGATGATGGTGTTGTTAAAAGTGCTCTTAATGAACGCCTTACCAACAGCAATGTTCTTCTTCTCTTTTTTACGTGTCTTGACTTTGCCCTTTGCAGGAGCAGCAGTCTTAGATTTAGGAGCGGCCATTACTTAGTCACCTTCTTCTTACCAGCAATTGCTTTACGAGGACCCTTACGAGTACGAGCGTTTGTATGTGTGCGCTGACCACGTACAGGAAGTCCCTTGCGGTGACGAATACCTTGGTAGCTCTGAATTTCAACTTTACGACGAATGTCGCCAGCGATTTCGCGGCGAAGATCGCCCTCAATCTTGTAGTTAGCTTCGATGTATTCACGAAGCTGTGCGAGTTCTGATTCTTGCAAATCTTTAACGCGTGTATCTGGTGAAATCCCAGTTGCCGCGAGAGTTGCATGAGAACGAGTTAAACCCATTCCGAAGATATAGGTGAGTGCGATTTCCACGCGCTTTTCGCGTGGGAGATCGACACCAACAAGACGTGCCATTTAGCCAACCGATCTGTAATCCGGAGGTCCTTCGCAGTGCTCCTCGAACTTTGTCGAGTCTCGGCCTACCGGTCCGAGAGTCCTAAGTAATTACTTACTTAGTTGCACCACGCGTATTTATTAAGTTTTAGAACTAATTACTAACGAATTAGCAATTCTTTTTGGTTTAAACCTAAAGGTTTTAACCTTGGCGTTGCTTGTGACGAAGGTTTTCGCAAATCACCATGACGCGACCCTTGCGGCGAATGACTTTGCACTTATCGCAAATCTTCTTAACGCTTGGATTAACCTTCATGATCTTGCTCCAGTCTTCGTTACTTGTAACGGTAAATAATTCGACCTCGGGTGAGGTCATATGGACTAAGTTCTACGATCACACGGTCACCAGGAAGGATGCGAATGTAGTTCTTTCGCATCTTGCCGCTGATGTGCGCAAGAATTTTGTGCCCATTAGTTAGTTCAACGCGAAACATTGCGTTAGGTAAAGCTTCTGCAACGGAACCTTCGATCTCGATGGCGCCATCTTTGCTAGCCACTAA
>CAZKNQ010000262.1:0-1153 GCA_964554225.1 uncultured Candidatus Planktophila sp. | reverse complement strand
ACCTTGCCTTCAAGAAGTACAACACCATGTCACGTCTTGAACCAGAGGTTCAGGTGCGCAGAATTCAATCGCTGTTGCAACGTAAGGGTTTTGGTTTTGGAACAATCTCTAAAGTGTTGAAAGAGTTGGATTTACTCAACAATTAATTTTTGGCAAGATGTTCAGTAAGTCTTGCGGCAGTTGCAACAACTGCAGCGGCATGCACACGCCCTGGCTGGCGACCTAAACGCTCGATAGGGCCAGAGATTGAAACTGCTGCAATAACTTTTCCATTAGGGCCTCTAACTGGCGCGCTAACTGATGCAACGCCGGCTTCACGTTCTCCCACAGATTGCGCCCATCCGCGGCGACGATCGGCAGATAAATGTGCAGCGGTAAATCTTGCGTTCTTAAGTCCACGATGAATTTTTTCGGAATCTTCCCAAGCCAATAAAATTTGCGCCGCTGAACCAGCCTGCATAGTTAGCGATGCGCCAACGGGCACTGAATCACGAAGCCCAGATAAACGTTCAGCGACTGCAACACAGATACGAATATCGCCTTGGCGGCGATATAACTGCGCAGATTCACCGGTTGCATCACGTAGCGCGGCTAGCGCTGGGGCAGCAGCGGCAAGTAGACGATCTTCACCGGCAGCAGCTGCGAGTTCAGAAGAGCGTGGTCCAAGTACGAAACGACCTTGCAGATCGCGCGTTACGAGGCGGTGGTGCTCAAGGGCTACGGCTAAGCGGTGGGCGGTAGGGCGGGCGATGCCGGTTGCGGCCACTAGCTCTGCCAGCGAATGGGGGCCTGATTCGAGCGTACCCAGAATGGTTACGGCTTTATCTAAAACGCCAACTCCGCTATTCTTCTTATCCACACAGCGAGATTAGCATCCCATTTAATGAGATGCAAGATTTAAAGGAAGAAGAGCATGGGTAAAACTCTGGCAGAGAAGATTTGGGAAGACCACGTCGTTCGTTCGGCGCAAGGAGAACCTGATCTGCTCTACATCGATCTGCAACTAGTTCACGAAGTAACGAGCGCACAAGCATTTGATGGCCTACGCCTTGCCGGTCGCAAGGTGCGCCGCCCTGATCTAACTATTGCGACTGAAGATCACAACACCCCAACGCTCGATATCTTAAAGCCGATCGCAGATCCAGTTTCAAAG
>CAZKNQ010000261.1:0-1182 GCA_964554225.1 uncultured Candidatus Planktophila sp. | reverse complement strand
GGAGCATCTGCAACATCATGGTTAACACCCATCCGAAGTATCAGATGCCCGAAAGTCTCGCGGGCGAGCTTCAAGAGTTGGCAATCGAGCTGTTAGAACTACACGTTCTATCTGATTTCAGCCCTGACAAGACCTACATGCAATCTCTTGAGAGTTTGATCCATGTTCTCAATATGAGGTCAGTGAACGGTTGGAAAGTAGCAGAGAGAGCAGTTGAACATTACGCAACCCTGGTCGATCACGAAGTTATGGGCGATGAGTTTCAATCCTTAGTTGATTTGATTGGGCCTTCTGTGGCTTATGCCGAATACACCGGTACCGAAGATTTTGATTCAATCCCACAGTACTGGGCCAATGATTTATTTCGTGACTATAAAACCGATGGACTTGAGCACAACGGTTGCGAACTTTGCTGGGGGCCTAATTCGCCGGAGGCTATTGCGAGTTTGGAAATTGAGGAATTAAAAAAGCGGAAGAAAAAGAAATCTTAAAGAGTAAATAGAACTGCAGCGGCTGCGATTGCAACCGCTGCAGTGGCACGTACGTTATGCGGCCTTTTCATCGCCACAGATTGTCTCTTCGATAGTGGCGATTCGTTCTAGCCGGGTGTTGGCTTCTTCTTCGCGACCTAGCGCGATAAGCGCTTTGGCCAGAGTGCGATTGGCATCAAGAATGGTTTCCCAGTCTTTGTTCTCATCAAGTGTTAGTTGCTCAAGCGCTGCTACTAGCTGGCGCTCGGCATCTTCATACTCTTGGCAGAGAAGGTGGGCCTTGCCGAGACGATAACGAGCCAATCCTTCCATCGACATATCTTCAGCAACTTTTGAATAATTAAAGTAATGCTTGGCATGGAATTTGGCTTCTGGGCCATTACCAATTTCAGAGTAAGAGATCGATGCGTAGAGATCTACCCAATTAACGGACTCTGGACTCTTTGCTTCCTTATACAACTTGCGAGCGCTTAGGTAGTTCGCGATCGCTTCTTGGTGCATTCCTAACTTGGCCTGCGCCATTCCGATATTGATTAAGTCGTGGCCCATCGACATCGGCGTTGCATTTGGATCAATTGAATCTCTTGCGGCGATATGTCCATCGAGACATTTCTTCCACTCTTTTACTTCATACCAATCGCACGCGGCTGCACGTCTGGCTTTTATATATCCTTCGGTGTTGTCATCTAAC
>CAZKNQ010000260.1:0-1194 GCA_964554225.1 uncultured Candidatus Planktophila sp. | reverse complement strand
AGCAGCACCGCGTGTAACGCGTGCTGTGGTGAATGGATTAGATGTAATAAACATCTTGCATTCTCCTTCGCCTAATGAGTTATTCACCAATTTGGTGAAAGGCAAGGGTAAACCACAGATGGTGATCTGCGCAACCTAATTAAATCTAGCTAAAAATTGATCAGCTGAGCAGGCCGGCTTCACGCAGGAAACGGCTGGGATTCTGGCGATGGCTGATATGTAGATCCACCTTTGCACGCGTCATTCCAACGTAGAACAAGCGGCGTTCTTCATCGATCACCGCATCGGACTGACCAGTAACCCCAGTTTCTAGCGGCAGAATTCCTTCAGATGCGCCGATCAAAAATACGCGCTCCCATTCCAAACCTTTCGCGGCATGCAGAGTTGCCAGCGTTACGACCGGCATCGTTGGCGGATTATTTTGCTGAACACGATCTTCGATTTCACGTAGATAACTGCGCAGTGTCTTTGGGCTAAATCCGGCATCGGCATCGAGTTCACGCGCTAAATGCAGAAGTGCAGCAATACCATCGATACTTTCGCCAGTTAAGAATGGTTGTGCAATTGTGCGAAGTTCATCGATCCAAGAAGCGCCTTCGGTTGGCAAAACAGATGCGCGGCGAACTTCTTTGAGAAAATCGCGAACATCTTGGCGATCAAAGAATCTTTCGGTGCTGCGCACTTGATATGGCAGACCTAACTTATTCATAGATTTTTCAACGCCTTTAAGTTGGTTATTGGTGCGAGCCAAGATCGCGATCTCTTGCGCTTGAGTGCCGCTCTGCAGCAGCGCAGTAATTTCGGCAAGTACGCCAGCGATTTCGGCGTCTTCATTGGCATAGCCATCAACGGATGGCTTGGTGCCATGATCATTAAGGGCAACCAGCTCTTGTCCCATCGCACCATGACGTAACAATGAATTTGCGGCAAAGGTAATTTCGGGGGTTGAGCGATAGCCAGTGCTGAGGCGAATTACTTCGGCATCTGGAAAACGATTGGTAAAGCTATTTAAGAAAACAGGTGTTGCACCTGCGAAAGAGTAAATCGTCTGTGCTGGATCTCCAACGACACAGATATCTTGGCGCGTACCGAGCCAAGCGTTGATCAGACGTTGTTGTACTGGTGAAATATCCTGATATTCATCGATGGTGAAGTAACGGTATTGATCTTGCACGCGTTCGCGCACAGTGCGCT
>CAZKNQ010000259.1:0-1223 GCA_964554225.1 uncultured Candidatus Planktophila sp. | reverse complement strand
GTTCGCGTAGTTCAAGAGATCATCGAAAGCGAAGCGCGAGCAATTGTTTGTGGCCACAATCCGGTACTTCCAGGAATGGTTGCAAAATTTATTGGTAAGAAGAGTTTTAAAGAGTTAGACCACGGGTTAATGCCTGGTGAATCTTGGATTTTGCACCACCGCGATGGCGAAATTGTTGCTATCGATTGGATGCCAGCCCCCGAGAATTAATCCTGCAGCCAATCTAAACGGCGCAGAACAATGCCTTCACGCAGAGCCCATGGGCAAATTTCAACCTCATCAACATCTAATCGCTCCATGACCGCAAGAGCGACAATTCCACCTGCCACAATCTGTTGTGCACGACTAGCGGAAACCCCTGGAAGTTCAGCACGTGTTTTGTTATTCATCGCGATTAACTTTGGAACCGCTGTCTCTAATGATTTCTTTTCCAAAAACTTTGGGTTGTCTCCATACCAATGCGCACAGATTCTTGCCAATGTTCGAAAAGTCTTGCTAGTTGCAACAAAATGGTTTGCATCATGAGATCGCAAACCTTCAGATATTGAGTTCTTTAGTAAATCTTCTGCATGCTTTTCAAGAGCTCGAATTCCCTTGGATGTGTAAGGGTCAGTACCCAAGAATTCGCGGGTAGAGCGAGCTGCGCCAAGCGGAAGAGATAAAGTCTCTTCAGGCAGTTCATCGATACCGCTGGCGATTTCTAATGAGCCTCCACCAATATCCAACACCAATAACTTTCCAGCAGACCATCCTAACCAGCGTCGAACCGCTAAAAAGGTCATCGATGCTTCATCATTGCCACCTAAGACTTGTAAATCAATTTCAAACATTGTGTTTATTTCAGCGATTATCTGTGAACCATTTTTTGCTTCTCGCAATGCAGAGGTTGCAAAAGCCAAGATCTCATCAGTTTGATTTTCAGCAGCATGTGCAACGGCCTCAGATATTGCAGCATTAAGTAAATCAATTCCAGTCTTAGAAATCTCACCAGCTCCATTGAGATACTCAGTTAAACGAAGTTCAACTTTGTAATTAGTAGCTGGGGTAGGTCGCGCTCCTGGGTGTGCATCCATCACCTGAAGGTGGATGGTGTTTGAGCCCACATCGAGAACGCCTAATCGCATGTGGCCAACCTATCGGTGAGCGAGCCCTATCCCTTGGATTTTAAGATTTGGCTCATGCCTGCCATAATTACGGCTGCTGTATTCGGGGTAACTCGAAGA
>CAZKNQ010000258.1:0-1246 GCA_964554225.1 uncultured Candidatus Planktophila sp. | reverse complement strand
TAGCGCTCTTACTTCAACGGTACTTTGAAAGTAATTAGCGACGGCACTTGATTCCAGACTCTGTTGGCGCATAGACATAACAACTGAACCCAGGGTCAGCGCTATTACCAGAACTATTACTCGACGCTTCTTCTGTGAAAGCGCCAGCAAAACAAAGCAGATGGCGCCGAGAGAAATTCGCCATGGCGCCATCCAACTTTGCGTAAGTGCACCAATCCAAACCGCCCCTCCTAAAGCTAAGGCGCGGTAATCAATTAGACGCGTAACTTCTCTTTAAATTGTCCGTACTTTGCTGTGCCTATACCCGAGACCTTTAAGAGATCTTCAACTGTTAAGAACGGCCCATTTATTTTTCGATAAGCAACTATGCGCGCGGCAAGTACTGGGCCGATTCCATCTAGTGATTCAAGTTCTTTTGCACTGGCGCGATTTAGTGAAATTGGTCCAGTTACCTTGGCTTTGGCGCGCTGCGGTGATACGCGCGCTGCACTGCCACCTTTCTGTGGCGGATAGATATAAACCTGTTCGCCATCTTTAATGATTCGCGCCAGATTTATATCTGAAACATCGGCGCCCTTTACCGTGTCTCCAGCCGCCTTTATTGCATCGATTACTCGTGAATTAATGGGTAGCGAGTAAACGCCGGGATTTACAACAGCTCCTGCGACATCAACCGTTACCTGCGCAACGCTTTCAACCATAGTTAATTCAGGTGCAACGACTTCAATTTCTTGTGAAGTACCGCGGACAACAAAGAAGGCAGAGGTTGCCACAACAATTGCAGAAAGTGCGAGTAGAGAGCGTTTCTGGGGCGAGGTGAAGGAGATATGGCTCCACCAGGAGCGAAAGTTTTCAAGTATGGAATTCATGGCCCAGATTGTGCAGGGCTTTAACTTTGCGCCCTTTAAAAGTTAAATAGGCTGTGGCTAAATAACGATCTAAATAACGATATTGACGATCTTTGGTGCGCGCGCAATAACTTTCTTTGGCGCTGCACCATTTAACTCTGCAGCAATTGTTGGGTGGGCCAGCGCTAACGCTTCGATCTCAGCATCGGTAATAGTTGGTGGAACTTCGATGCGCTCTTTGATCTTGCCATTGATCTGGATAACGGCTTCTACGGCATCTGCCACCAATAGCTTTTCATCCACAACTGGCCATCCGGCAGTTGCAATCGCAGGCTTATGGCCTAGGCGCTCCCACATTTCTTCAGCGGTAAAAGGTGCAACAAGTGAGAGCATGATCG
>CAZKNQ010000257.1:0-1249 GCA_964554225.1 uncultured Candidatus Planktophila sp. | reverse complement strand
CCAATTGGCTTTGATCATATGGAGTACTTAGGAAATACTTTAGAAGAGATTGCACAAACTAAAGCAGGTATTTTTAAACCAGAATCTCATGTAGTGCTAGCAGCGCAAACGCCAGAGGTGGCAAAGGTATTACTTGCAAAAGCTGCAAAAGTTTCAGCAAATGTATATCGCGAAGGTGTTGAGTTTTCAGTCAAGCAAAGATCCCTGGCAGTAGGCGGTCAACTGATATCTCTTCATGGCTTGTTTTCTGATATCGAAGATATCTATTTACCGCTATATGGAATACACCAGGCTAATAATGCTGCAGTGGCACTGGCTGCAGTTGAGGCATTTACCCAAGTTAAGTTAGATGATGAATTAGTAAGGACGGCATTTAGCAAAGTGAAATCACCTGGTCGATGTGAAATTGTCTACACAGATCCAATGGTAATTATTGATGCTGCTCACAACCCTCACGGAATTACTGCAATTGCTCAAACAATTGACTCAGAGTTTGATTTTGAAATAGTAATAG
Organism: uncultured Candidatus Planktophila sp.; assembly: GCA_964554225.1. Classification (GTDB taxonomy): domain Bacteria; phylum Actinomycetota; class Actinomycetes; order Nanopelagicales; family Nanopelagicaceae; genus Planktophila. Next base: position 735 of record CAZKNQ010000257.1, on the reverse strand, counting down.
CAGTAGTTGCAGTGCTGGCAGATAAAGATGCAGATGGAATTTTAGCTAAGCTAGCAAATTCAGTTGATTACATAGTTATAACTCAAAGTACTTCACCTAGAGCATTTCCAGCCGATCAATTATCTAAAATAGCTGCGAATTACTTTAAACCTGAGCAAATTGAGTTAATCTCAGATCTAGCTGGAGCACTTACCTTTGCTATTGAAAAAGCATCACTAGCAAACCAAGTAAGTGATGGTGTTGCTGCAGTTCTAGTAACTGGCTCGGTAGCAACTGCAGGCAGTGCTCGTTCGATCATTAGAAAGTTAGGAGAAAAAACGTAATGAGAATCATGTGTGCCACAGTTTTAACTATGGAGTCAATTCTTATGGGATTTGCACTTTTAATTGCAAAAGATCAAGCAACATCACTTCAAATGTGGCTCGGCGGCTTGCTTGCTATTTTGTTTTTACTAACTGCGGGTGTTCTTAAGCGTAAGGGTGGGTATTTGCTGGGATCTATCCTGCAGTTTTTCATAGTTGGATATGGCTTTGTGATTTCCTTGATGTTTTATATGGGTGGATTATTTGCCATTTTATGGGTGGTTGCAATTTTTCTGGGGCGAAGAGGTGAGGCGATAAAGGCTGCTTTAATCGCATCTGCAGATAAGAATGGGCCAAAAAAGCCTTAATTTTCAGCAGGGGTAAAACCTGCGTAGAATAAGAAAGTGATTTCAGAGCAAACCTTAATTTTGGT
>CAZKNQ010000256.1:0-1259 GCA_964554225.1 uncultured Candidatus Planktophila sp. | reverse complement strand
CCTTTCTTGGTTTACTGAAATGCGCGGCACGGCTACAGCGGCTACGCTAAACGGTACGCCCGTAGCAAATACGCAAACGCTTGCTTTGACTTCTAACGGCACATTCAAAGCGGGTGACTTTATTATGGTTGGCGGGTACACCTACAAAGTGACCGCGGATAGCGCGGGTTCATCAGTAAGCATTAACCGCCCCCTGATTGGTACGCCATCATCAGGCACAACGGTTTACATTGGTAACGCGTGTACATTTACAGTAGTTGCGGAATCATGCCCAACATATACATTAAACCCAATGACGGATGGCGCATTTGTGCAATGGGATGCCCCGTTTGTTTTTAGAGAATACATCGTATGACAACAATCAACGCGGTAAATGGTTATCAAATCAATCACGCGGAATTCGTACGCCTGACCGTAGGAACTGCCGCAACGGTTTACACATTCTGTAACGCCGCCGCACCCATCACGGTTAGCGGTATTACTTTTACAAACCTTGGCGCATTGTTAAATGTTGGTGATGTTCAGCGCGACATTAAGGCAACATCCGATGACATGACGATTTCGCTAACAGGTATTGATTCAGCAAACATTGCATTGATTCTAAGTAGCGACATTAAAGGTTCTTTGGTAGAGGTTTGGCGCGGGTTCTTTGATTCAAACAACCAAATCATTACTACGCCTACAACGCAGTTTTTTAAACGCTACCAAGGCATCATTAACAGCGTTTCCATTACCGAAGATTTCAACAGCGAAGCAAGAACTAGGATTGCAACTTGTTCTATTTCTTGTTCATCAATGCGCCGCATTTTGGAAAACAGATTGTCGGGCGTAAAGACCAATCAAAGCAATTGGCAATTTATTTATGCGGGCGATACATCAATGAACCGCGTAAGTGAAATTTCTAATACATTCTTTGACTTTGGCGCACCGCCTAAGACGCAAACACAAGCAAGCGAAACTACAGTAACAATGGATAATTCAGCAGGTGATGCAAGCCCATGATAAGACAAGCGACAAGATACGACATCCCTAGATTGTTAGAAATCGTAGAGGCATACGCTTATGAAAACCCAATTAAAAAACTTGGTCAATCGCATAACCACTTTCCCCGTTATGTTGAAGAACTATTGTTTAGCATCATTCAAGGGCGTGGTTTCATTTATGTCGATACGCATTTGCGCGGTGCAATCATCGCTTACAAAACTTCTAACATTTGGTCGCCAAAAGTAAAAGAGTTAAACGAACTTTTGTGGTGGGTA
>CAZKNQ010000255.1:0-1279 GCA_964554225.1 uncultured Candidatus Planktophila sp. | reverse complement strand
TAAGTCAGTGATTTTCACCGGTTAGGTGGTGTCGCAATTCTTATGTATTTGCAACTATTTCTCCACACACTCAGGAACACTTTTCCGCCTTAACGATAACGATTTGGTAACTTTTAAGGGTAATTGAGGAGCATTTACCGCACCTTCAACTATCTCTTGATAGTTAATTATGTGGCAGAGCGCCTTGTTTACAACCGGGTTGTCGGGGGCTAAAAACCCTCACCGCCCACTCCCATTTTCAGAAAGGTGAGATTAATACCTTTTAACTCGAGCATACTCCTGCATTAAATAGGGAACACCTTTGGTTTTGTACCAGATATCAATCTCTATGCCATAAATGTCTTTAAATGATTTCCGCCAATCTACGTCAAGTGAGAATGCACGCCAGAAATCCATCATTTTTTCGAAACCACCATCGGCCATTAACACCTCAGAGAGAAGTAAACCTGTTCCATAAGCAAATCTATATTTATAATCACAACCACCACTGAAATTACCTTCAAGGCTTTTTAGGTGAGTAAACCATTCGGAGTCATTAAATTTTCTTATCTCCACGCTACCTGATTGATAGGCATTCATATCCGATCTCTTGGCTTCGTCGTACACGCGTAGACCATATTTTTCGGCTATCTGAAAGTTTCCAAATAGATTTGCAGTACCTTCACGCAACCAACATGGCATTTGATCCGTGCGACTCTTAGTGAGCTGTTGCTGAACTATATGAACATTTTCGTGAGGGATCATTGAATCAGGTATTGGACGAGTTGAGCTTACGAAAAATGAAAGATGGCTCGGGCCTTGTTGGGATGGTACAGATCCAGCATTTAATTGATTACCTTCTCTTTCAAGTCGCCCTTTATATTCGCGCGCTGTATATCCGTATTCATCCAGGTTATAAGTTTTCCATGCACTAATTAGCCAATCCATATCTTTTTCAGTAGCATAAAAAACGTTAAATGGTTCGGTTCCATCGTAAACACTTGCCCAATACTCCATGGAGTAATTTAGTTCTGACTCTATTTTTTCTTGATAGGCCTTAACTGCGTTAGGGGAGTAGTGGTATCTAAAGAGATTTTTAACAGGCTTAGGTAGCATTGACTTCTTCATATTTGCATAAGAAATCGATTGAACCGATTGTTTGGTTGTAGTTATAACCTTTACTCCCTTATCCCAAACCAATTTATTTCCAGACTTTACGCAGGTAAAGGTTTTTGCACCAACCGTTGATTTACTTCCTACTTTTGAACACTTTGCCCCTGCCTTAACTGCAGCTTGAGTG
>CAZKNQ010000254.1:0-1279 GCA_964554225.1 uncultured Candidatus Planktophila sp. | reverse complement strand
CGCTCAAATTCACCAGAGCTTGCCGCGATGAGTCTTCCAAAGTTAAAAGAAGTTGCCGCACAGCTCGGTATCGATGGCGCTGCAAAGTTAAAGAAAGATGCGCTCGTAACCGCAATCGCTGATCTTCAGGCAGCAAACCGCGAAGCCGCAAAGGCAGAACGTGAAGCACGTCGCGAAGCGCGCAACGCTAAGAAAAATTCCAACCGTGAAGCTGCCAATTCTGCAGGTGGTAATTCATCTAACGATTCAGATGGTGAAGATGGTCAAGACGATGTAATTGATAACGGACCACGCGATAACGACCGTGGCTTTGGCGGACGTGACCGTGGACGTGGCCGTGATCGCAACCGTGGCCGTGATCGCAACCGCGATCGTGGACATCGTGAAGAACGCGAACCCGTAATTGGTGAAGATGATGTTCTAGTTCCGGTTGGCGGCCTGGTCGACATCATGGATAACTATTCATTTATCCGCACCGGCGGTTACCTACCTGGTCCAAACGATGTCTATGTTTCACAGCAGCAGGTACGCAAATACGGACTGCGCAAGGGCGATGTTGTTACAGGTCAAGTTCGTCAGGCGCGCGAAGGCGAACAACGCCAGAAGTACAACCCTCTCATTACCCTGGAAACAATCAATGGCGTAACTCCCGATGAAGCGCGCGGTCGCGTTGAGTTCGGCAAGTTAGTTCCGTTGTACCCACAAGAGCGTCTGCGTCTTGAAACAGAACCAAACATTCTTACAACACGCGTTATCGATTTGATTGCGCCAATCGGTAAAGGCCAGCGCGGACTTATCGTTTCGCCTCCAAAGGCCGGTAAGACCATGGTCTTGCAATCAATCGCAAATGCCATCACCACAAACAATCCAGAGTGTCACTTGATGGTTGTTCTAGTTGATGAGCGCCCCGAAGAAGTTACCGATATGCAGCGCTCTGTAAAGGGAGAAGTAATCGCATCAACATTTGATCGTCCAGCCGATGATCACACCACGATCGCAGAGCTTGCTATCGAGCGCGCAAAGCGTTTAGTTGAACTCGGCCACGATGTAGTTGTTCTCCTTGACTCAATTACTCGTCTAGGTCGCGCCTACAACATTGCAGCGCCTGCATCAGGCCGCATCCTTTCTGGTGGCGTTGATTCAGCTGCTCTATATCCACCTAAGAAGTTCTTCGGTGCTGCTCGCAATATCGAAGATGGCGGATCGCTAACAATTCTTGCAACCGCACTTGTTGATACAGGTTCTCGTATGGATGAAGTTATCTTCGAAGAGTTCAAGG
>CAZKNQ010000253.1:0-1304 GCA_964554225.1 uncultured Candidatus Planktophila sp. | reverse complement strand
ATTCTCCTGCTTTTAATTGCTCATCGTCAGAACCCATTACTTTACGTTTTCTTTGATCTTCAAAAGTACCACCATACTTTACCATACCATTTTTTAAACCATAAGCCGTAGCAAGCATAATTGCACTTCCAAAAAGACCTCTCCCTATAACCCCGTTTATGTAAACTCTTTCTTTAAGAGGTATTCTATTCCAACCATCTTTTATGGCTTTAATCAAAGTATCATATGTTTTGCCTTCTACTTCATTTAATCTCATGCCCTTTTTGGTTTCATTAGACAATCTAACAAACCCCTCAGCTCCTAAACTAGCATAATCTACCCCTCTTTTTGCCAAGTTAACAGCAATTGTTGATACAGGCATAAGACCCTTAGTAATATATCTCAGTGCTGCACTTTTTTCACTTCCTTTACCTCTTGAAATTATTTTAGATAACGCAGTTTTATTCGTTAATCTACCCGCTTCATATGCATCAGCAGCTAATACCATTGCTGTGCTTATATTTTCAGGGCTTAATTCCATTCCTTTTCTTTGGAAATCTTTTAAAGTAGATGAAAATACTTTCATCATTTCTGGTCTTGCAGATAAAGATGATTTCATAGCACTGTGCATTCTAATCCACCCATCTAATACATATCCTGTTTTACCTAAAATAGTTCTATATTCAGATATATCTTTCTTAGATGATTTACCAATGCTTACATCATAATCTGTAGCTCCATGTTTTAAGTATTGCCAGAATGAATTTAAAACATTTGTTTCAATGCTATTATATAATGTTGAAACTGCATATTCTAAATCTGCATTTTTAAATTCTTTATCTGCTTTTTTAACATCCCCACCATTTTCATAAGCATCTTTTAGATTTTCTAAAGCAATATCTCTCTTATCTTGTAACTTTAAAATATGTTTTTGAGCTTCTTCTTTATTTTTAAATGCTGCAAATGTTTTATATCCTTTTTTAACAGAATATAAACTTGTATAAGGCGATCCAGTCATAAAAGATGCAATTCTACCAGCAGTTAAATCAACCATAGAATCCATGAATGGTTTAAATGTAGCGGCTTCTAATACTTTAGAAGCTGTATGAATACCACTTACTAAGAATTTTGTACTCAAATCAAGAGCTTTTTCAAATCCTGTTCTGTTTTTTTCTTTTGCATCTGCAATCATTCTGTTTAATTGACCAGACTTATTTTCTCTTGCTTTATTTAATCTAACTAATTCATCATTTCTTCTATAGTCATAAGTAGTGCTAGGTACTTTAGTAAAATTACCTGATGCTATATCAGTTTAAGCTGTTCTT
>CAZKNQ010000252.1:0-1326 GCA_964554225.1 uncultured Candidatus Planktophila sp. | reverse complement strand
AGACCGAGGTAGACCATGGAACGAATCGCAATAGTTTCGCCACCATCTTCACCCTTTACAACCATTGGTCGCTTAACAACTGCACCAAGACCAAGGATTGCAACTTGTGGCTGATTGATAATTGGAGTATCGAAGAGCGCACCGCGACTTCCGGTATTTGTTAACGTAAATGTTCCGCCACCTAGTTCATCAGGTGTGACCTTATTGTCACGGGTGCGTGCTGCGAGATCAGAAATCTTGCGCGCGATGCCACCCATATTTAGATCACCTGCATTATGTATAACCGGAACAAGTAGCCCACGTTCGGTATCCACGGCGATTCCGAGATGTTCTGCACCGTGGTAAATGATCTGGTCACCCTCAACTGATGAGTTAAGCACTGGGTGCTGCTTTAGCGCTTCGCAAACTGCAACGGCAAAGAAAGGAAGGAATGAGAGTTTCACACCTTCACGCGCTTCAAATGTTGCCTTTGAGCGATCACGTAGACGAGCAATCTTTGTTACATCTACTTCAATGACAGTTGTTAACTGCGCACTTACTTGAAGGGATTCGACCATGCGCGCTGCGATTACTTTACGAAGACGTGACATGGTTACGGTAGTTCCGCGAAGTGGAGATGTTGCAACAACAGGTGCGGCTGCAGAACGTTGTGCAGGAGCCGTTGCAGTTGTTGAAACAGGAGCTGCGCTCTTTGGTGCAGCAGCCTCAACATCTTCCTTACGAATTCGGCCACCGATACCAGTGCCCTTAACGCTTGCCAGATTTACTCCGAGATCATTGGCTAACTTGCGAACGATTGGCGTTACATAAGCATCAGCAGGTTGTGAGCCAGGCGCACTTGCAGCAACTGGCGCTGGAGTTGAAACTGGCGCTGGAGTTGAAACAACTGGAGCGGTTACAGGAGCGGCAACTACTGGCGCTGCAACGGGTGCAGCAGGGGGAGTTGCAACTGGTGCGGCAGGTGCAGAAACCCCCGCACCGCCAATAACCGCCAGACGCGCTCCAACTGGAACAGTTGAATCAACAGGAACATCGATCGAAATGATTGTGCCGGCGACAGGTGAAGGAATTTCGGTATCAACTTTGTCTGTTGAAACTTCGAGAAGAGCTTCATCGACAGCGACTGAGTCTCCAACTCCCTTTAACCATCGTGTAACAGTTCCTTCGCTAACGCTCTCGCCAAGTGCGGGCATAGTAATAATGGTTCCGGCAGATATTGCAGGTGCAGCGGCAACTGGTGCTGCAGGAGTTGCAGGTGGTGGAGTAACCGGTGCAGCAACAACTGGTGCGGCCGGAGGTGGAGTAACCGGCGCTGCAGCAACAGGC
>CAZKNQ010000251.1:0-1335 GCA_964554225.1 uncultured Candidatus Planktophila sp. | reverse complement strand
AGGAAGCATCCGATGCCGACCGTCGTCGTATTGAGGCCGAATCCGATATCCGTACCCAAGTAAAAGCGATGTCGAACCACAACGAATCACTTGTTGCACAAACCAAAGCAATTGCAGGCGCACTTTCACATTCACAGAAGCGTGGAAAATTCGGCGAAGCACAACTAGAACTCATGCTTGAAGATGCTGGTCTGCATAAAGGCATCGAGTACACCGCGCAGCGCTCTACAACTGATGATGACTCATCCGGAATCCCCGACATCACCGTGCGCATGCCTGGCGGTACCAAATTATTTATCGATTCAAAGTTTCCATTCGATCGCTTTATAGAAGCACACGAAGTTGAAGATGGCGCTGAACGCGAGCGTTTATTCCTTGAACATAAGAAAGATCTCGCCAGCCACGTTACCGCTCTCGCCAAGCGCGGCTATCACGAGTCACAAGATTCACCAGATTTCGTAATCCTCTTTGTTCCATTTGAGTCACTTCTCACTGAAGCCCTTCGCGTTGACCCACTTTTCCTAGACACTGCCTTTAAGCAAAATGTAACTATTGCAACGCCAACTTCGATGATGGCGCTGTTGCGCACAATCGGCAACGTTTACGCACGCAATTCAGTGGCGCTTAACGCTGAAAACATTGCAAAATCTGCTGGTCTTTTTATGAAAGATCTGACGCTGCTACATACCAAGATAATCAAGGTGGGTACAGCACTTAATTCACTCTCCAAGGCTTATGGCGAGTTAATTCCAACTGCCGAATCAACAGTTAAGCGTGCCGCAGCCAAGATCATTAGCTTTGGAGTCTCAGGAGATAAAGATAAACTCGCACTCGCCTATCCAGATGCGCCTGCTGAGGTTCGTGAGTTAAAGAACTCCGAACTCGGCGGCGAAGAAGATTTCATTGATGCAGAAGAAGTAAAGGATGAAGAATGAGCACCAACGTAGATACAAAACCTTTAATCAAAGGCCCTGGCCTAAAGAAAGAAGGCGTGGTCGTTCTGCAAACTTTATTTATCGCCCTCTTTTCCGGCCTTGAACTTCTTATCCGCAGCGGCGCCGGCATCGTCTCAGGCTTGATCATCTGCGTAGTTCTCTACGGCGGACTTCGTTTCGGACGCACCGGAACAACTTATGTTTCAGTAGTAACCCCACCGTTAGCATACGCAGCAACAGTCTTGCTCTATCTAATTCTCGCTGTTGGATTTAGACCATCGCGTTTAGGAATTGATTTCATCGCATCCCTTGCCAGCATCGCGCCCTACTTACTGGTCAGCGCACTTTATGGCTGGTTTATTTTTCTTAACGAGAAAGCAAAAGCGCGTAAACCAAAGCC
>CAZKNQ010000250.1:0-1342 GCA_964554225.1 uncultured Candidatus Planktophila sp. | reverse complement strand
TGAAGAAAGAGATAAACGCTGCGTTCTTAACAGATTTTGCACTGGCTAGACCACTTGCGGTTAAACGGATCGGGCCGACACGAGATTCATCGGTACCGCGGATTCCATCTGAATAATCATTTGCGTAATTAACGCCGATTTGCAGCGACAAACTAACCAAGAGTGCCAGTAGTGCAGGAAATGGTTTCCAGTCATTTTCGGCAAATGATGTAGCAACTAACACCGGTGCAATAGCAGCAGCAAGTGTGCGCGGGCGCGCACCGAGAACCCATTTATTAGCCATGGTTTGCCTCAGATGCTAACTCGGCAAGTTTGCGGCGATCAATTTTGCCGAGTGCGGTACGGGGGAGTTGGTTTACATATAAGAAGTTCTTTACCTTTGCCGCTTTTGAAATCTGTGAAGATAGGTATTCATTTATCACAGATTGCTCTGGTTTAACATCGCCAGCAATAGCCAATTGAAGCGATTGTCCCCATTGTGCATCAGGCACCGCAAATGCCGCGCAATCAATTCCGGAGAAAGTCGTTGAAACGATTCTTTCGACTTCAGATAACGAAATATTTTCGCCACCAGAGATAATCAAATCATCACTTCTACCACTTACTACAAGTTTTCCATCTTCGATATATCCAAGATCAGATGTGACAAAGTAGCCATTACGGATTTTTTCATCCCAAGATTTTGGATCATTTAGATAAGTTGTGGCCAAAGATTTACTCGAAATTGAAATAACTCCAAGATCATCAATTTCAAATTCGGTGCCGTGTAGCGGAATTCCGTTGTAGATACATCCACCCGAAGTCTCGGTCATGCCGTAAGTCTCAACCACCTTGATACCTGCTTCATGTGCGGTTTCACGCAGCTCTGATGAAAGCGCCGCGCCACCGACTAAAACCGCGCGTGCAGAAATTAAATGTTCAAGAAGATCGCTATCACCATTTAGAGCTCGAAATAGTTGAGTCGGCACAACTGCAGTGAAATCAGCGAACGGATATCTGCCAGTAACTTCTCGCGCATCAATTGGAACTGTACCAAGTTCTAAACTTCTAACCAGAACATTAATTCCGGCGATGTGAGTTAACGGCAACAACAACGACCATATCTGTCCTGGCTTTGCACCAACAAATTTATTTGCGCTCTTGGCGCTTTCCAAAAGCGCGCTGGCCGAGAGACCAACTTCTTTCGCTATGCCAGTTGATCCACTGGTATTAACGATCAAAGCAACGCGATCTGGGGCGCTAGCGACCGAAACCGCGCCAAGGGCCAAAGCCGGACCTTCTCCAACTAGGGCTTTAGCAAGGCGCGCCATTAGCTCGGCGAGGTCCCACGTGGGATCTATCG
>CAZKNQ010000249.1:0-1345 GCA_964554225.1 uncultured Candidatus Planktophila sp. | reverse complement strand
CCAGAAGTGGGTCTGCATCGTCGTTGGACTCTGCACGGAGTAAGCCATCATTTGGGACTCGATGTTCACGATTGCGAACATGCGCGCCAAGAAATGTATCGCGATGGCGTACTGCGAGAAGGAATGGTTCTAACTGTTGAACCAGGTCTTTATATCCAACCTGACGATGAACTCTTTGCCCCTGAATATCGCGGTATCGGTATACGTATTGAGGATGATGTGATTGTTACTGCAGATGGGTGCCGAAATTTAAGTGAAAATATTCCACGCCACCCTGATGCAATTGAAGCTTGGATGGCTTCGATCCTTGGTTAATTAACCAGCTATCTGTAAACCGAGGTAAGCGGCAGCTAGCCCAAAGCCGAGTGACATAACCAAGTTGATGGTTATCTCGCGATAGCGCTTTAACTCAAAGCCTAAGTAAATATCGAGCATAAACGTTGACCAGGTTGTAAATGCGCCTGCAAAGCCAACGGCCAATAAATCGTAAATGGTTTCAGATTTTGTAAAGGTTAGGCCAATTACAAATGAACCAATTACATTTACAAGAAAGATTCCGTAGGGTTTTTCGGTATAGCGGCGGATGTACTGGTCAATTGCAAAACGTGTTGGCGCACCGATTGCCGCTCCTAAAATCACATATAAGACGTTCATCTACGCACCGGAATCAACTTGCGGCTAACCGGAAGAACAATAAGCACGATTAGCAAACTTAAAAAAATATTTTCAATCAGAAATAGGAATCCGCCCGAAATAGGTTCTACAACCTGAACAGTAACTGCAGAAAAAGTTGTCATACCTGCGCAGAATCCCGGCAACAATAAGTGTCGAAGTTCGGTGACACCGCGGCGTTCCATCAAAACTAAAAGTGCGCTAGCAAGGGCAACACCTAAGAGGTTTGCTGCCAGAGTTCCGTTGCGATCATCTGGGATCACAACTGATAGGCCAAAGCGAACTAAGGTTCCTGCTACGCCGCCGATCGCGACAAGTAGCAGTGACTTCATGGCTTAGTTGCGCTTCTCTCGCTTGAGAAGACCGGCGAACATACGAGCTGGATCGTACTTAATATCTACAACGCGTTCTTTCATAGGAATGATCGCGTTATCAGTGATCTTGATGTGCTCAGGGCAAACTTCAGTACAGCACTTGGTGATGTTACACATTCCAAGGCCGTGCTCTTCTTGCGCAGTGCGCTTGCGGTTCTTCAACATATCAAGTGGGTGCATATCTAGTTCTGCGATTCGGATAAAGAATCGTGGGCCAGCAAATGACTTCTTATTCTCTTCGTGGTCGCGGATTACGTGACATGTGTCTTGGCACAAGAAACATTCGATGCACTTGCGGA
>CAZKNQ010000248.1:0-1373 GCA_964554225.1 uncultured Candidatus Planktophila sp. | reverse complement strand
TGCAGCAATTGAAATATTAAAGCGCGTTCTCGTGGCGTAATAGCCACTCTTTCTTACTTAAACCATAGGCGTAATTACCGAGGGCTCCCCCAGTTTTTACTATGCGATGACATGGCACAACGAGTGCGATTGCATTCTTGGCACATGCAGAGCCTGCAGCGCGAACCGCAGCTGGCGATCCAGCGTTTTCTGCTAAATCAGCATAAGAAAGAACTCTTCCGCCTTTTACTTTGCGCATCGCTTTCCAGGCTGCCTGTGAAAATGGCGCACCGGGTTGGCGAACTGAAATTCCATTAATCGCATCGATATCTCCAGCAAAGTAATCGCTCAACAAATCACTGATAACTGGGATCTTGGAAACTTCTTTAAATCCCTTTTGATAATCATCTTGTGAAAGGCCGGCTTTAAGAGCCTTTACATTGGAAAGGTTTAGCCCAAGAAGGATTTGATCATCGGCAATTAAATTTAGAACTCCGATTGGGGATTTGTATTGCGAGATCTGCAGTGCCACGTCCGCTAAATTAGCGATCGCGCAACATTTCAGCAACTAAAAAGGCGAGTTCCAGTGATTGCGAGTGGTTAAGTCGTGGGTCGCAGGCGCTTTCATAACGTGTAGCCAAGTCAGTCTCAGAGATCTGTTCTCCGCCACCAAGGCACTCGGTGACATCATCACCGGTTAGTTCGATATGGATTCCGCCGGGATGTGTTCCGAGGCTCTTATGAACTTCGAAGAACCCCTTAACTTCATCCATAACATCATCAAAGCGACGGGTCTTGTAACCAGTTGCTGCCTCAAAGGTATTGCCATGCATAGGATCGCAGACCCAAAGTACTTGTGCACCTGATTTAGTAACGCCATCAACTAAAGCAGGGAGCGCTTCGCGGATTTTTCCTGCTCCCATACGAGTAATAAAGGTAAGGCGACCTGGCTCGCGATTTGGATCAAGGCGATCGATCAAGGCAAGTGCATCATCAACTGTTGATTTAGGTCCGAGCTTTACACCGATTGGGTTGCGTACCTTGGCAGCAAAATCAATATGGGCACCATCTAGTTGACGTGTGCGTTCGCCGATCCATAGGAAGTGTGCTGAAACATCATAAGGAAGTTGGGTGCGTGAATCGATACGAGTAAGCGCCTTCTCATACTCCATGATCAGCGCTTCGTGGCTGGAATAGAAATCAACAGATTTAAATGAATCAGGGTCTACGCCCGCTGATTTCATGAAGTCGAGTGCGCGACCGATCTCGCGCGCCATTTGTTCGTAGCGATCGCCAACAGATGAATCGCGGATAAAGCCCTTGTTCCATTCGTGAACCTGGCGCAGATCTGCAAAACCACCTTGGGTAAAGGCGCGAACTAAGTTAAGGGTTGC
>CAZKNQ010000247.1:0-1405 GCA_964554225.1 uncultured Candidatus Planktophila sp. | reverse complement strand
CGCATGACGCCTTTCGCAAAGTTCTTAGAACCTTCAAGTTGTGCTGCCGCTTTTGATGGGCCAAAGACAGCCACACCCGCTGCTCGCAGCTCATCTGCCACGCCATTTACTAGCGGTACTTCTGGACCAATTACAACTAGATCAACGGATAACTTCTTGGCGAGTTCAACGATTGCACTGTTATCAGTGATTGCAATTGGATGGAGCGTTGCGATTTCTGCGATACCTGGATTTCCGGGTGCGCAATGAAGTTCGGTACAACTTGGATCTGCTTGTAACCCTAGTGCGAGTGCGTGTTCACGACCGCCGCTTCCGACTAGGAGGATTTTCATGGTTTAGATGAAATCCTTCACGACAATTGTTTGGTCGCGACCTGGTCCGACGCCGATTGCACTCATCGGCGCCCCGGAAATCTTTTCCAAGAAGGCGATGTAATCCTGTGCGTTCTTCGGCAGATCACTGAGTTTGCGTGCGCCAGAGATATCTTCAGTCCAGCCTGGCAAGTTTTCGTAAATTGGTTTTGCGTGGTGGAAATCAGATTGTGATGCGGGAAGTTCTTCAACGCGCTTGCCATCAATTTCATAGGCAACGCAGACTGGAATTTCCTTCCAACCAGTTAGCACGTCTAGTTTGGTTAAGAAGAAATCGGTAAGTCCGTTAACGCGAACTGCATAACGCGCAATAGGTGCGTCATACCAACCGCAACGACGGGCGCGACCAGTTGTTACACCGATTTCACCGCCGATAGTGCGCAACTTTTCGCCATCTTCATCGAAGAGTTCAGTTGGGAATGGGCCAGAGCCAACGCGAGTTGTGTAAGCCTTAACAATTCCGATTACGCGATCGATCTTGGTTGGTCCGATTCCGGAACCTGTGCAAGCGCCACCCGCAGTTGGGTTTGAGGAGGTTACGAATGGATAAGTACCATGATCGACATCTAGCAGAGTGCCCTGTGATCCCTCAAGTAATACGCGCTTTCCGGCCTTTAACGCTTCATCTAGCAGTAGAACTGTGTCTGCTACATATGGGCGCAAGATTTCGGCATATGCAAGGTATTCGTTTAGAACTTCATCAACGTCGATGTTCTTGCGGTTAAAGACCTTGATAAGTACTTGGTTCTTATCGCGCAGAGCGCCTTCGATCTTCTGACGCAAGATAGATGGATCAAAGAGATCTTGTACGCGGATACCAATGCGGTTGATCTTATCTGCGTAAGCAGGTCCGATACCGCGACCAGTTGTACCGATCTTTGATTTACCTAAGAAGCGTTCTGAAACTTTATCGATGGTGCGGTGATAAGGCGTAATCAAATGCGCATTAGTTGAGATAACCAACTTTGAGCAATCGATTCCGCGTTCAGTTAAACCGCGAATTTCTTCCAGCAACACACCCGGATCAATCACAA
>CAZKNQ010000246.1:0-1415 GCA_964554225.1 uncultured Candidatus Planktophila sp. | reverse complement strand
ATGCGGATATGTAACTTAATCAAGCCGCGCTTTTGTGCAGCAACAAGTGCCAGAGATAAAGGTGCGTTGCGAGATCCCGGTGAAATAACCGCATCTGTAATTCCCGCTTCGAGAATTTGGCGAATGATTACGCGAGCCAGGTTTGTGGCTTGACTCATGTAAGTAACTTCCCGACTCTCATAATGCGATTCTTCCACCATTCAAAGCGATCTGGTGCCGCATCAAGACCATCTAGCTTTGGTGATATCTGACCTAGCGCGATCTTTCCATCAACAATCTTATGTTCTGCGACATCATGTGCAAGAAGTGAGCCTGTGGCTAGCCCACAATCCAATTTCAGATCACTAATTGATGCGGCGAGATCAAGTCCATATTCGATTCCGATGGCACTTTCTAAAGCGCTAGAAACAACGACGGGCAAATTATGGTGTTGAGCAATCTCAAGAGATCGGCGGATTCCTCCGAGTGGTTGCACTTTAAGCATCACAATATCTGCAGCATCCGTTAGATCTACTTTAAACGGATCGGCTGATTTGCGAATGACTTCATCTGCTGCAATACGTAGTGGAATCTTGATTCTGTGCTTTAGTTCACGTAGCTCTTCAACAGTTGCGCAAGGTTGCTCGACATATTCAAGTGTGCCGATCTCTTCGTAATATGCGTAGAGATTAGTGAGCGCTTCATCTACAGACCAGAGTCCGTTGACATCAACACGGATTGCCGCCTTTGGGGCGTTAGAAAATACTCGAGCAACTCGCGCGACATTTTCGGTGAGATTACTTCCCACTTTTACTTTGAAAGTCTTCGCCCCTGAAAATGTGTTCATCAGGGCTTCGATCTCTTTTTTATCATTTAGCTCTGGAATAGTTCCATTGACTGCTATTTCATTTCGGAAACGTGCTGGACGAGCAACTGTCGCTGCTTCTATCGCGCTAGCTAGCCATGGCGCGCATTCGTTATCGTCATATTCCAGAAACGGTGAAAACTCTCCCCAACCTTGTGGGCCTTGAATCAGTGCAACTTCGCGATAAGTCACACCACGAAAATTTGTGCGAGTGGGAAGAGTGATTACACGAAGCGTTGCAAGGAGGTCATCAAGCATAAGTTTTATGGACGTTTCGGGAACTTTCCGAAATCTGGTGCGCGCTTTTCTTTATAAGCATCACGGCCTTCTTGTCCTTCTTCGCTTAAGTAGAAGAGCAGCGTTGCATCACCAGCAAGTTGTTGGATACCAGCAAGTCCATCATCTGCCGCGTTCATTGAAGATTTCAACAAACGAAGTGCGAGTGGAGAATTGCGCAACATTTCGCGGCACCAGGAAACAGTTTCTGCTTCAAGTTCTTTAAGTGGAACAACAGTGTTAACAAGTCCCATGGCGAGCGCTTCTTGCGCATCGTATTGACGAGTCATAAACC
>CAZKNQ010000245.1:0-1416 GCA_964554225.1 uncultured Candidatus Planktophila sp. | reverse complement strand
GCCCACCAGAGCTATTGCCACGCGATGAAGTTGCGCGCGCGATTAACTCTGAAGTCAAAGCAGGTCGCGGCACCGAACACGGTGGCGTATTCCTAGATGTTTCCAAGCGTCTTTCAGCTGAAGTAATTAAGAAGCGCCTGCCATCTATGTGGCATCAGTTCTACGAACTAGCTGGTGTGGACATTACAAAGGAGCCGATGGAAGTTGGTCCAACCTGTCACTACGTAATGGGTGGCGTGGAAGTTGAGCCAGATACTGCAGCAGCAGTTGGCGTACCAGGGCTCTTTGCCGCGGGCGAAGTTGCCGGCGGAATGCACGGCTCAAACCGTCTCGGCGGTAACTCACTTTCAGATCTTTTGGTCTTTGGTCGTCGCGCCGGAATGGGAGCGGCTGCCTACGTTAAGCAGACAACTGCCGCACCGGTATCGGATGCAACTGTTGCAGCTGCAGCAGCGCGCATCGAAGCGCCATTTGCACGTAGCGGTGGAGAAAACTCATATTCACTCCACGCAGAGCTTCAGGAAGTTACACATAACTTGGTCGGAATCATCCGTACTGGTGCTGAGCTAAAGGATGCGATTGAAAAAATTGCCGAAATTAGAAAGCGCAGCGCAAACGTGGCGGTAACTGGCGGACGTAAGTTCAACCCAGGATTCCACTTAGCTTTTGACCTCGACAATATGTTGTTGGTTGCCGAGAGCACCGCAAAGTCTGCAATCAGTCGCGAAGAATCTCGCGGCGGACACACACGTGATGACTTCCCAGGTATGGATGCAGGTTGGCGTCAGTACAACCACATCGCATCATTTGATGGCAACCAAGTAAATGTGCGCAAGCAAGCGCTGCCATTTATGCCGAAAGAACTCTTCGACCTCTTTGAAGTCGATGAACTTAAGAAGTACATGACACCGGAAGAAATTGCGAAAGGCGGTTCCAACTAATGGCGCGCAAAATAAATCTTCGCATCTGGCGAGGCGACTCAACTAACGGTGGACTTCAAGATGTTCAGGTTGAAGCCAACGAAGGCGAAGTAGTCCTCGATGTAATTCACCGCGTACAAGCGACCCAAATGGGCGATCTCGCTGTGCGCTGGAACTGTAAGGCTGGCAAGTGCGGATCTTGTTCTATGGAGATCAACGGCAAGCCACGCCTGGCATGTATGACACAAGTTGCTGCCTACGGTGAAGACGAAACAATCACTGTTACACCACTTCGCGCATTCCCGGTAATCAAGGACCTCGTAACCGATGTCTCTTTTAACTACCAAAAGGCGATGGAGATTCCAGCGTATGCACCACCTGCTGATCTAAAACCTGGTGAAGCACGCATGCAACAAGTAGATGTTGAGCGCTCGCAAGAGTTCCGCAAGTGCATCGAATGTTTCTTGTGCCAAGACACATGTCACGTAATCCGCGA
>CAZKNQ010000244.1:0-1424 GCA_964554225.1 uncultured Candidatus Planktophila sp. | reverse complement strand
TGCGTAGAAGTAACACCGGCCGTAGTACGTATCCGTAAGGTTGTTCTTGATCAGAGCGAGCGCGCACGTGCGACTTCTCGTCAGAAGAAAGCCAACCTGGCTGCAGATAGTTAAGTCTGCGCGCTATAAAAGCGTGTAATTGGAATAAAAGTCAGTGGTGTGGGGTTCAATACCTCATATGACCACGCCTTCCATAAAGCTCACGCGCGCACCCGCTGCGCCTGCGCTTTTGGAGCTAGATGCCACGCAAACCACCGCTGTGGCTCATCGCGGATCACCACTTTTAATTGCAGGTGGGCCGGGCACAGGCAAAACTTCGGTATTAATCGAAGCGGCGTTATCTCGTATCGCTGCAGGGCAAGATCCGGATTCAATTCTGCTAATTACTTATGGCCGCGAGCGGGCTTCCGAACTTCGCGATGCCATTGCACTTCGCACCACAGTGACGATGCACGAACCCCTTGCGCGCACCTTCCACTCACTTGCTTACTCAATATTAAAGATGGACTCTGGCGAAAATTATCACGAACCAATTTTGTTATCAGGACCCGAACAAGAAAACTTTATTGGTCAACTCCTTGAAGGTGATGTACAAGATGGTTATCGCAAATGGCCAACTGATTTGCATGATGGCGAAGATAAGAAAGGCAATCCACTTTTAACGCAAGGCTTTATTCGCGAACTCCGCGACCTGATCATGCGCGCTAACGAACGCGGAATTTCGCCTGAAGAACTTGCAGTGCGGGGTGAAAAAGTTGGCGAGAAATATTGGGCACCGGCTGCAGATTTCTGGAAGCGCTACAAAGAAGTTATGGCGATCCGCGAAGACACGGCAGGTGATGCCAAGATGCGTATCGATCCATCTGAGCTAATTAACGTTGCCATCGCGTACCTGCAGAAGAACGAGAAGTTGCGAGCACAGCTGCAGGCTCGTTTTGCAACAATCATGGTCGATGAATTCCAAGAAAGTGATCCAGCGCAACGCAAACTTCTTGATCTGCTTTCAGGCCCGGATCTAGTAATTGCCTACGATGCCGATTCATCGGTGGGTCGCTTCCGTGGCGCAGATCCAGACGGGCTAAAACAAGTTGTCGATAGTTATTTAGAAAAGGGCGCTACCCAAATACTTTTGCAGAACTCTTATCGCAGCCGCTCCGAAATCTTTGAGATCGGCCAGAAGGTAACTTCTGCTTTCCGAGCACCTTCCATTACTCGAAAGCGCTCCTGCACATATCGCGCCAAACCAGCGCTAGATAACGCTTTCACTACTGCTCGACTAAATTCGCAATCTGAAGAAGCGCAATACATCGCTTACCTTTTCAAACGCGCTCATTTAATGCATGGCATTCCTTATTCGCAGATGGCAGTGATCTTGCGTTCTGCTGGCACTCAAGCAAGTGCGCTTCGTCGCGCCTTTGCTCAAG
>CAZKNQ010000243.1:0-1452 GCA_964554225.1 uncultured Candidatus Planktophila sp. | reverse complement strand
CCCGCACAATTGGTGAATCAGTAACGATCACCATTAATAAAGCGCCGTAATTTAACCGCGAGTTCCAATCACAGGTGATAAACCAATTGCTTTAGTGCGCGCATTTGTATCGCCGCATTCAGTTAACCAATTAGCTAACATCGCATGACCATGTTCAGTTAAAACAGATTCTGGATGAAACTGCACACCTTCGATTGGTAAAGTTTTATGACGAACTGACATCACAATACCGCCATCGGTTTCACCGGTAATGGTTAACTCTGCTGGAACTGTTTCGCGCTCAATAGCAAGTGAGTGATATCTAGTTGCGGTAAATGGTGACGGCAGGTCTTGATAGATTCCAGTGCCTTGATGATTTACTAACGAAGTTTTTCCATGTAGTAATTCAGGTGCACGTGAAACTGTTGCTCCAAATGCAACGCCAATTGCTTGATGTCCTAAGCAAACACCAAAGAGTGGAATTTTCTGCTCTGCGCAATAATTAATCATCTCAATACTTACGCCGGCAGCTTCCGGGGTTCCAGGTCCTGGAGAAATTAAAACGCCGTCATATTTACTTGCTTCCGCTGCACTGACTTCATCGTTGCGGACCACTGTGGTTTCGGCGCCCAATTGACCGAGGTACTGAACCAAGTTGAAAACAAATGAGTCGTAATTATCTACAACTAAGATTTTGGTCTTCTTGGCGGCGGTCATGGGGCAATTCTGGCCTATGTAGCCAATTGCGGCGGTTGATATTTCAGGTTGCCCTGTTACCCTTAGCGCCATGCCTAAGTCGAAATTACGTAAAAAGGTTCAAGAGCAGCACGCTCACACCCAAGAGGTGGTTGACCACACCCCGCACGCTCCACTTGAAAGTCCAAAGTGGTTAGCTCCGACGATGATCGCCTCATTCTTAATTGGCTTATTCTGGATCGTGACCTTCTATGTCAGCCAGACTCAATATCCAATCCCTAATATCGGTGCTTGGAATATGTTGGTCGGCTTTGCATTTATTGGTTTTGGCTTCTCGCTAGCCACTAAATGGCGCTAAATAACGCTAAGTAAGTAGTTATCCACAGGTATCTCCACAGGTGTGGAGAATTACAGCCATGTAATTAACGGCGGCGGGTAAGTAGCAATTGAGCGCAGATAGCTCCACCAAGTAGGCCACCTAAATGGGCACGCCAATCAACCCCGCCCAAGATAAAGCCCAGGGCAAAGTTCAAACCGATGATTACTCCAATTTCACGGACATTTACTCCGATGGCATTTCCGGTAATTAAAAGTGCACCAAATAAACCAAAGATTGCACCTGATGCTCCGACCGATGCATGGTTTGAGGTATTTAAAAAGACTGACGCTAATGAACCAGTTAATAGCGATACGGTAAAAACAATTAGGAATTTATTTTTGCCGAAAGCATATTCAATCGGGTTTCCTAAAACATAAAGTGTGTACATATTAAATGCT
>CAZKNQ010000242.1:0-1454 GCA_964554225.1 uncultured Candidatus Planktophila sp. | reverse complement strand
CTTCTCCGAGAAGAGATCAAAAACAAGGCCGTTGTTCACGGAAAAGTCATTCTCTCATCAGGAAAAGAAGCTGATTACTACGTAGATCTTCGTCGTGTAACTCTCGATTATGTTGCCGCCCCACTTGTTGGCGAAGTGATGCTTGAACTAACTAAAGATCTTGATTATGAAGCAGTTGGTGGTTTAACGCTTGGCGCTTACCCAGTTGCAACAGCGATGATGCATGTGGCCGCGCGCAACGGCAAAAAAATTAACTCATTTGTTGTCCGCAAAGCAGAAAAAGCCCATGGCCTGCAACGTCGCATCGAAGGCCCAGATGTTGTCGGAAAGCGTGTCTTGGCAGTTGAAGATACTTCGACTACCGGTGGTTCTGTATTAACTGCCGTAGAAGCGCTTAAGGAAGCTGGTGCAATTGTGGTTGGCGTTGCCGTAATCGTCGAACGCGGAGCCAAGCAAGCAATTCTTGATGCTGGCTACGAATACCGCGCAGCCTTTCAGTTAGCTGATCTAGGGCTTTAAAAAATTAACTTAAGTGGCGTTTAGTGCGCCATTCTCGTAGAACTTCAACTGCAACCGGCAGAACACTAATCGCGATGATTACTCCAATTATCGGCAATAAGAATTTATCTACACTGCCTTCAATTCGCTCGCCTAAGAAATAACCCAGACTAATTACAGATTGGGTCCAAACAATTGCACCCACAACATTCCAAAAGAAAAACTTCTTGACAGGAACTCCAACGATGCCGCACATCGGATTAATCAATGTACGTACAAAAGGAATAAAGCGCGCCAAAACCAGCGCTTTCCCGGTGCCGTATTTATTTAGCCATTTCTCAGTCGCTTTTACTTTTTTCTGATTAAAGAAGCGTCCGTCTGGGCGATCAAAGAGCTTCACTCCATACTTGGCGCCGATCCAGTAGCCAGTTTGCGAACCGATTATGGCGATAAGTGGTGCGCCTATTAATAACGAAATGATCTCAATTTGCACACCATCAAAGACTTTTGCAGCCGCAGCTGATGCGGCGACACCAGAAAGAAATAAAAGTGAGTCTCCCGGAAAGAATAAACCGATCAAAAGACCAGTTTCCATAAAGATGATTGCGAGAATTCCGATCAAACCAAGCGTAGAAACAATGGAATGAGCATCAAATAAATTAACCGTTTGGGAAAAATGCATACCTTGAGGATAAGGTACGCGCCATGTCTTCGCACCTAAGACCAGCGTTGCGCTTCTCACCTGAGCGTAACTGGATGAACGATCCCAACGGGTTGATTTACTACAAAGGTAAATATCACCTCTTCTTTCAACATAACCCCTTCGAAAATATTTGGGGCAATATGTCATGGGGGCATGCAGTTAGTGATGATTTGATTAACTGGAATGAGTTACCTGTTGCTATTTCTTGCGATGATTCCCATGCCATCTTTTCAGGTAGCGCAGTTGTTGATTA
>CAZKNQ010000241.1:0-1471 GCA_964554225.1 uncultured Candidatus Planktophila sp. | reverse complement strand
CTCAACAGGAAAACTCTCAAGATTTGCTTTATAGTTCCCACTATATGTAGGGGTCAAAACCAAGAAAACTTCCATAAGTAGTGTTTTTACGGTAGTTTCAGCGGTTCGCCAATACATCTAAATTTGGGAATATCTAGTATTTCGAAGGGAGACACGCCGAGATGATTTGCCCGTTCTGCAGCCACGATGATTCTCGTGTTGTCGACTCCCGTCCGGTTGAAGATGGCACACAGATCCGTCGTCGCCGCGAATGCCCACAATGTGGCGAGCGCTTCTCAACTCAAGAGGTCGCCCTTCTAAACATTATTAAAAGATCAGGTGCAACCGAGCCATTTGCTCGCGAAAAAGTTTTGGTCGGCGTACGTAAAGCCTGCCAAGGTCGCCCAGTCGGCGAAGATGATCTAGTCCTGTTGGCCCAGCGCGTTGAGGAAACCCTTCGCCGCACTGGCAAAGCAGAAATCGAAGCTCAAGAAGTTGGCCTGGCAATCCTTGCGCCACTTCGCGAACTCGATGAGGTGGCTTACCTGCGATATGCCTCGGTATACCGTAACTTTGCCTCCCTTGAAGATTTCGAAGGCGAGATCGCGTTACTGCGAGCAGTGCCTTCGAGCGCGAATTCCCACAGCGCAAACTCCTCAGTGAATGCAGTAAAAGAAAAAAGCGATGCCCCATCGTTAAAAGAAAATCAAACAACAACGAGCAATCGTTAAAAGAGAAGACGGGAAAAATAAAAGATGTCAGATACGGTCATCAATCGACCAGCCAAAGGCAAGACCGGTAAAGGTCTTACTATGGAACGCATTTACACCAATGAAGGGATCCACCCTTACGACGAAGTTAAGTGGGAACGTCGCGATGTTGTCCAGGCTAACTGGAAGACAGGCGAGACAGTCTTTGAACAACGTGGGGTTGAATATCCAGATTTCTGGTCAGTAAATGCTTCAACAATCGTTACTACCAAATACTTCCGTGGGGCAGTAGGAGCAGAAAATCGCGAGTGGTCTCTTAAGCAGGTCATCGATCGCGTAGTTCTTACATACACAAAGGCCGGAAAAGAATTTGGTTACTTTGCAACAGATAAAGATGCAGAGATCTTCGAGCACGAGCTAACACATATGCTCTTGCACCAGATCTTCTCCTTTAACTCACCTGTTTGGTTTAACGTCGGAACAGCAGCGCCACAGCAAGTAAGCGCATGCTTCATCCTTTCTGTCGATGACACAATGGATAGCATTCTTAACTGGTACCGCGAAGAAGGAATGATCTTCAAGGGTGGATCAGGTGCCGGACTTAACTTGTCACGTATCCGTTCATCAAAGGAACTTCTAAAGTCCGGTGGAACAGCCTCTGGCCCAGTTTCATTTATGCGTGGTGCAGATGCATCTGCAGGAACAATCAAATCTGGTGGCGCAACCCGTCGCGCAGCCAAGATGGTTGTTCTAGATGTTGATCACCCAGATATCGAAGAATT
>CAZKNQ010000240.1:0-1490 GCA_964554225.1 uncultured Candidatus Planktophila sp. | reverse complement strand
AGTCATGACCACTACCTGCTGCGATTTTGTACTTAATTAGATCTTCAATTGCATCTTTCAATCGCATCTCGCGCGCAACCATTGGCACGAGATTAATTTCTGCTTGCGCTAACCCAGTATTTGAAGGAATACATTCAAGATGGGCAAAGCCAGCCACTTTCTGTACAACGTTTTGAATTTCGGCGCTGCCCATCAAAATTTCATAGACGCCAGGGCTCTCTTTATGTTCAACGCCAAGTGCGGTGCTGGCATTTCCTTGGGGATCTAAATCAATTACTAGGACTTTTAAGCCACCCATGGCTAGGGCTGCTGCAATATTTACCGTGCTGGTGGTCTTACCGACCCCACCTTTTTGGTTGGCAACCACAAAAACACGGGTATTTGCCGGTGCCGGCATGGGTTCTTTTAATTTACGGATTCCGATTACTGTCTTACTTGCTCGCCCTGTTTCACGTGAATCATTCTCGCGTGAATCTACAGTGGTCATGGGGGTAGTTAACTACCTTTACGCTTACTTAGCCACCTTCACTATGCGCCCAAGCTCAAGTCCAGGAAGGTTTACCTCAATAACCTCGGCTCCAGGCACTGTTTTTGCCTCTTCGGCAGCTGATTCGCCCTTCATCGCAAGTAGCGCGCCGCCTGGTTTTATCATATGTGAGGTAATTTTCTTTAACTTTTCCAAGGGAGCTACTGCGCGGGCAGTTACATAATTGGCGCTCTTCTTTACGCTCTCTGATTTTCCACGAATTACCTCAACGTTTTCAATCCCGAGTAGCTCTACCGCCTCTTTTAAGAAATCCACTCGGCGCTGGAGTGGCTCAATTAGGAAGAGCTTTAGATCAGGTCGGGCTAGGGCGATCACTAGACCGGGTAGACCCGCCCCTGATCCAATATCAAAGACGATGGATCCTTCAGGGATGAGCGTGGTTACGGGTAGGCAATTGAAGATATGGCGCTCCCAGATCCGCTCCCCTTCGCGAGGACCGATTAAACCACGCTCAATTCCAGGGCCGATTAGGAATTGGGCATATTGCTCGATCTCAGCTTTTCGGGTTGGGAAGTAACGTTCAATCAACTCTTCTTGAGAGAGCGTTTCACGTGAAACTTCCAAAGTCTTCCCTAACCGGTTAGTCAATAGGCTTAATTGGGGAAGATAACTACAAAGCGATCTGGATCTTCGCCCTCAGATTCACTGCTTAGGCCAAGATCTTGGATCGTGTCATGGATGACTTTGCGCTCAAAGGCATTCATTGGCTCCAGGCGGATCTCTTCGCCGCTTGATTTTGCCTGCTCGGCCATCTTCTCAGCCAAAGCCTTAAGTTCGGCTTTGCGACCTGAGCGGAAACCTTCAATATCTAGCATTAGGCGGCTGCGGTCACCGGTTGAGGTCTGTACAGCTAGGCGAGTTAGCTCTTGTAGGGCATCTAGAACCTCGCCACCATTTCCAACTAGGTGATTTAACTTTCCACCCACGATGGCTACAGCTGCGC
>CAZKNQ010000239.1:0-1494 GCA_964554225.1 uncultured Candidatus Planktophila sp. | reverse complement strand
CTTTACTCTTGGCGTGCTGTGCGAAGATATCGAGAATAAGTTCGGTGCGATCTACAACTTTCACTTTTAACTTATCTTCAAGTTGTCGCAGTTGTGATGGAGATAGTTCACCGTCACAAATAACTGTGTCCGCACCACTTGATGCGACGATCTGGCGAAGTTCAATTACCTTTCCAGAGCCGATATATGTTGCAGGATCTGGCTTATCTCTTCTCTGGATCAAGCCATCTAGAACTTCTGAACCGGCAGTCTCCGCTAACGCTTTCAACTCGGCGAGTGAATTCTCGGCCATCTCGGCGCTGCCTTCAGTCCAAACGCCGACAAGAACAACGCGTTCTAGTTGTAACTGGCGATACTCAGCATCAGAGATATCTTGAAGTTCGGTGGAGAATCCCTTTACGCGGCGAAGTGCGTGACGATCGCTGAGTTCTTGTTGTGGATCAGGATCGTATTCACTTTCATCGGCATCAAAGTCTGCTGCTACCCGCGCACTTTCGCGCAGCAGCTCTTCAAATAAATCGTTATTGCGAGGCTGGTCGTTACTCATGCATCCTGCAAGAAATCAGTTATATCAACATCTTTAATCAAAACTGCCGGACCAGTTAACGTGGCATTGGCATGCGGATCGATATCAACTACCAATCTTCCACCTGGAGGGTAAATTACCCACCGCGCTGGCAGAGATCCACCTGTGTGAAGCGTTGCAGCGAGAGCAACTGCGCAAGTTCCGGTTCCGCATGAACGAGTTTCACCGCTACCCCGTTCGTGCACGCGCATCTTGAGCTCTTTATTTGCGGCGATCTCAACAAATTCAACATTTACACCTTCTGGGTAGCTATCTCGCGGCCGTACTACAGGAGCATCTTTAAGTGCGCCCACATCTTCAATCTTTTCTACGAAAACCACCGCATGCGGATTACCCACGCTGATGTGATAGCCATTCCAAATCTTTCCCTCAACGGATGCAGTAACTGCTTCGCCTTCATCGATAACTTTGCCCATATTTACTGAAATATCATCTTTAGCCGGAACACGTAAGTGCTTTACGCCATCTCGGGTGTTGATCGCAAAAATACCTTCAGGTTGGTGACCGCGTTCGACCAAGTATCTAGCCATGACGCGGATTCCGTTTCCACACATTTCAGCCAGTGATCCGTCGGCATTTCGGTAATCCATAAACCACTTGCCATCGCGCTTACCAATTTTAATCAGGCCATCAGCACCAATTCCAGTTTCGCGATTGCACATTGCAGCCGTTTGTGAAGTTGTTATTGATATCTCTTCTTCAGGGTCAAAGACCACGAGAAAATCGTTCTCAGTGCCATGCCCATAGGTGGCGATGATTGGTGTATTCATTACGTTGTCGAGTTTATCTTCTGCATGACCGTTTCCAAACGCGGCTGGATAGGTGAAATCCATTTAATTCGCGCATCACGAGAAAACCAAGTCTCTTGGCGACGGGCATACTGCCTTGTGGCGCGTTTGGTCTCTTCG
>CAZKNQ010000238.1:0-1494 GCA_964554225.1 uncultured Candidatus Planktophila sp. | reverse complement strand
AGCGCCAATCGCTTTGGCCATGTCTCGCCAACAACTGCAGATGCGGTTCGCGAAGAGTTATCCGAATATTTAGCACCAACAGATCAAATCCTAGATGGCGGTTCATCATCTGTCGGAGTTGAATCAACCATCATCGACTGCACATCAACCGCACCGCGTATCTTGCGCCCAGGTGCAATCACAACTGAAATGATTGAAGCAGCCACCGGATTAAAAGTTCTAACTGAAGGAACAGATATCCGAGTTAGTGGTTCACTTGAAAATCACTACGCACCAAGTGCAACAGTTGAGTTAAACCGCACACCAGTTGCATCAGAAGGTTTCATCGCACTTGCTGAATTTCAAACTCCAGAAAAAGTTATCCGTTTAGCATCACCAAGAACGGTCGAAGAATTTGCACGTGTTATTTACACAGCTCTTCGCGATGCCGATAAAAAAGGCCTTAAAACAGTTGTAGTTCAAGAGCCAACTGGCGACGGATTGGCTCTTGCGATCCGCGACCGCTTAATGCGAGCGTCAAAGGGGCGATAAAACTTCCGCTAAGATACAGCGAGTGTTCGGTGCTAATTTGCCGAATTACAGTGGGGCCTTTAGCTCAGTCGGTAGAGCAACGGACTTTTAATCCGTGGGTCGTCGGTTCGAGCCCGACAGGGCCCACGTGTCATCCTCGCAGCCACAGAAAAACAATTCGTGGCTACCGATCTACCTAGCCTTAGGTGTTGTTTGGGGTTGTTCATTCATATTTATCAAATTGGGCCTTGAATTTCTAACTCCATTTGGAGTTGCCTTTGGTCGCTGTGCACTTGGTGCGCTGACTTTGTTGGCATGGGCGAAGTACAAAGGAATCGCACTTCCCGAATCGAAGAATGTTCTGTTTCACCTTTGGGTTGTTTCACTACTTTTAAATGTGATTCCAGGGGTCTTCTTCGCGCTAGCCGAAACAGAAGTAACTTCTGTCCTAGCGGGAATTATTAATGCGGTAACACCGCTAATGACTTTGCTAGCAATTATGGTGGTTACGCGAAATGAGAAACCGAAACTTCATCAGGTAGTAGGTATCTTGATTGGGTTTTCTGGAGTTCTAACTGTTTTAGGTGCTTGGAAAGGCCTTGGTGATAATCCGCTCTGGGCAATTCTAATTTTGCTAGCGGCTGTTACTTGTTATGGATTCTCTTTCCCATACTCACGACGTTTTGTTTTGCCTCATAAATTAGCTCCCGAATCGATTGCGGCTGGGCAAGTAACTCTTGGTGCGCTCACATTGCTTCCCTTCTTTATTTACAATGGCATTGATACATATGAGTACAAAGCAGCTCCTGTTTTTGCGATGATCGCACTTGGCGTATTTGGTAGCGGCTTTGCATACATTTGGAACTTTAAAGTTATGGCGCTTGCAGGAAGTGCGATTGCGAGCAGCGTCACATATTTAACGCCAGTGGTTGCGGTAATTGTCGGTGTGATCTTCTTGCAAGAGAAGATTCATTGGTATGAACC
>CAZKNQ010000237.1:0-1494 GCA_964554225.1 uncultured Candidatus Planktophila sp. | reverse complement strand
TGGATGGCCCATTTGCAACGCTTCCTGCATCAATCTCCGAGATCATGCCTGAGCAAGCAAAACTCAAGGTTCTGGTTTCAATCTTCGGACGCGAAACACCAGTAGAACTTTCATTCGCACAGGTACAGAAGATCTAAAGAAGATTTATTTAACTGAGTAACTAGAAAAGGAATAAAAAAATGGCACCAAAGAAGAAGGCAACCGGATTCATCAAGTTGCAGATCCAAGCTGGCGCAGCAACACCTGCTCCACCAGTAGGTCCTGCCCTTGGTCAGCATGGTGTCAACATCATGGAGTTCGTGAAGGCTTACAACGCTGCCACTGAATCTCAAAAGGGTCAGATCATTCCGGTAGAGATCACTGTCTACGAAGATCGCTCATTTACATTTATCACCAAGACTCCACCAGCATCACGTCTTATCTTGAAGGCTGCCGGAGTTGAAAAGGGATCACCAGTTCCACACAAGACCAAGGTTGCAAATATCACCATGGCGCAGGTTCAGGAGATCGCAAAGGTCAAGATGGCTGATCTCAATGCAAATGACATTGATGCAGCAAGCAAGATCATCGCCGGTACTGCTCGCTCAATGGGTATAACTGTCGGATAACTAAATTTCTACTTCTCACCGTGAGAAGTAGATGTGGGAGAACCTCGCTGGTTCGTTAACCACAACCACTAGCTAAGTTGAAAGACTTAGGAATGAGGAAGAAATGAAGCGCTCAAAGAAATATACAGCGGCAGCAGAGAAGGTTAAGAAAGACCACCTTTACACACCGCTTGAGGCAGTAACACTTGCCAAAGAGACAACAACTACTAAGTACGACTCAACTGTTGAAGTTGCGCTCGTTCTTGGCGTAGATCCAAAGAAGGCCGATCAAGCAATTCGCGGAACAGTTAACTTGCCACACGGCACAGGAAAGACTGCTCGCGTTCTTGTATTCGCAAACGGAGAGCGCGCTGACGAAGCTCGCGCAGCCGGCGCAGATATCGTCGGTGGCGATGAACTCATTGAAGAAGTTTCAAAGGGTCGCTTGGACTTCGATGCAGTTGTTGCAACACCAGATTTGATGGGTAAGGTCGGTCGTCTCGGTAAAGTTCTCGGAACACGCGGACTTATGCCTAACCCAAAGACCGGAACAGTTACAACCGATGTAACAAAGGCAGTTAATGACATCAAAGGCGGAAAGATTGAATTCCGTATTGATAAGAACTCAAACCTTCACTTCATCATCGGTAAGTCATCATTTACTGCAGCACAACTTGCAGAAAACTACGCAGCAGCTCTCGATGAAGTTCACCGCGCAAAGCCAAACTCATCAAAGGGTCGCTATATTGCGAAGGCAGTTGTTTCAACAACTATGGGACCTGGAATCCAAGTAGATCCAAACCTAGTTCGCGAACCAGCAGCTAACTAAACCTTAATCAAAAACTGGCTCTCAGCCGGCTAGGGACTTGCTCGTTAAAGTCCCTGCGCCAACTGAGAGCCAGTTTTT
>CAZKNQ010000236.1:0-1516 GCA_964554225.1 uncultured Candidatus Planktophila sp. | reverse complement strand
GGTTTGGTTTCAACGGCTGCGCTGATGATTGGTGTAACGGCAGCTAAAGCTGGGGGAGCCGATGCGCAGGCATTCTTGATTACTGCAGGGGCTGCTGGTATCGCAGCTGGTGCGATGTCGATGGCAGTTGGTGAATACGTTTCGGTTCGTTCTCAGAACGATATTGAAGAATCGGATCGCGTATTAGAGATGGAACATCTTGCGATTGATCCTGATGCAGAACTATTGGAACTTCAACATATCTATATAGCGCGTGGGCTTACCCCAGAACTTGCCATGCAGGTAGCAAAAGCGATGCATGATCGCGATCCGCTAGAAGCACATCTGCGCGATGAACTCGGACAATTCCCGCACACCAAGGCTCGACCAGTTCAGGCAGCGCTGGCATCTGCTGCCTCCTTTACTGCCGGTGGTCTAATTCCTTTTATTGGAGCATTTGCACCGACTCCAGGCAAGGTTGCCTTCAGTATCGTTGCATTCACTATTCTTGGACTAATTTTCACCGGAATTCTCAGTGCAAAGACGGCAGGCTCAAAGGTCCTGGCTCCGACCTTGCGCGTTATCTTGGGTGGGTGTATCGGCATGGCCGTTACCGCTGGAATCGGCCAAGCGCTCCACCTGAGCGGTATCTAAACTCACTCTCGATCAGGCTTATTCGGGAGTGCCGAATACAGCCAACAGTTGCTACTCTTTTGCATCTACCACCGCCTGCGGTGAAGATTCCGGGCCAAAGTTGTCCCACTCTTTCAACAATATAAGTGTGAGCAACAGGAGCGTGTAACAGATGGCTCTTCCATCTAATTACCCAGCACAACAGGGTCTTTACGATCCAGCAAACGAGCATGATGCATGCGGCGTTGCAATGGTTGCTACCTTAAATAAAGTTGCAACACATGAAATTGTTGAGAAGGCACTTACCGCACTTCGCAACCTAGAACATCGCGGTGCATCAGGTGCTGAACCAGATAGCGGTGATGGTGCCGGAATTCTGATTCGCGTTCCAGATGCTTTTTATCGCGCAGTTACAGATTTTAAACTTCCCGCTGAAGGCCACTACGCAACGGGTATTGCATTTGTTGCACAAGGTGCCGATGTCCGCTCAGAGATTGCAAAGATCGCTGTTGAAGAGGGTCTAACAGTTCTTGGTTGGCGCGATCTTCCAATCAACGCTAAATCACTTGGAAAAACTGCTGTCTCGGTTATGCCAAAGTTTGAACAAGTATTTCTTGCCGGCAATAAAGACGAATCTGGAATTGCGCTAGATCGTCTCGCTTTTTGCCTTAGAAAGCGCGCAGAACATTCACTAGATCTTTACTTCCCATCACTTTCATCTCAGACAATTGTTTACAAAGGAATGCTCACCACAGGACAGCTTGAAGAGTTCTTCCCAGATCTCAGTGATGCTCGTGTCGTCTCTCCGCTTGCGCTTGTACACTCACGTTTTTCTACAAATACATTTCCATCATGGCCACTTGCTCACCCATATCGATTTATTGCACACAACGGAGAAATCAAT
>CAZKNQ010000235.1:0-1522 GCA_964554225.1 uncultured Candidatus Planktophila sp. | reverse complement strand
CGCTAAAGGTGGCAACGTGTCCAGATGCTTCCCAAACTTCGCGCGCCAAGATCACGCATGAGTCGATACCGACTACATCTTCACGACCCATCACCATGGATTTCCACCATTGGCGCTTTACATTGTTCTTAAGTTCAACTCCCAGCGGACCGTAATCCCAAGAGGCGCGAAGTCCGCCGTAAATTTCTGATGAGGGGTAAACAAATCCACGTCGCTTGGCGAGGGAGACAATATTTTCTAAACGATCTACGGCCATTTCAAGAACTCCATCCGGCTGGCTGTCGGCGAATCACAACGGGCGTTGCAATCGTGTGCTTAGTTTACTCGTACGCCCCAGGCTCATCGATTGCGCGAGCCAGCACTGGAATCGCCTCTAACTTTGCGCGAGTTGAACTCAGCGCCCTGCGATAAGAGCCGACGTTTTCCCATTCGGTGGTTAATACCCAAAGGGTTGGCTCATCTAGATTCTGGCCGACCGTGCCTGAGATAAATCCAGTTGCCTCGGCCAGTACCGCTTTAACCGCCTCGAGCTCAGCCCGAAAATCAACGGCCTGGCTCAACGCCTGCTCAAATCTTGCGATCGCGATCATGGCTTCAGCCTAGCGCCACGCCCTAGTTTGGCTGACGGAAATGAAAATCATTTTCATTTGTGATACTTTCCAGCCATGAA
Organism: uncultured Candidatus Planktophila sp.; assembly: GCA_964554225.1. Taxonomy (GTDB): domain Bacteria; phylum Actinomycetota; class Actinomycetes; order Nanopelagicales; family Nanopelagicaceae; genus Planktophila. The sequence continues at coordinate 852 of CAZKNQ010000235.1, read as the reverse complement.
TATCGCTATCGCCTTAGCCGCACTTACCGCCCTCGCAACTACCGCTGGTGGATTTCTCGCCATTAAATCAAAGGATCGCCTCCATTTAGTCCTCGGACTATCTGCTGGACTCTTACTTGGATTGGTTGCATTCGACCTTCTGCCAGAAGTCTTTGAACTTGGCACACAAGAGATTTTTCATGCACCAGCTGTTTCGGTTGCGCTGATCGCCGGATTTTTACTACTTCACTTTTATGAACAACTCTTTGGTTCCCACGAACCAGCCGAATCTGATTATGGCCACGAACATGAGCATTCATCAAATATTGCAGGCGCACTCGGTGCACTTGCCATGGGCGGACATGTCTTCCTTGATGGTTTAGCCCTTGGCGTCGCATTTAAGGTCAGCTCTGATTTAGGAATTGCTGTGTTCATCGCGCTCTTAGTTCACGCATTTAGCGATGGTTTAAATACCGTTTCATTCTTGGTTAAAAGCGGTAAATGGGGGCGCAAGGGGATTTGGTTACTGGGCTTGGATGCGATTGCCCGAGTCAGTGGTGCAGCCCTTGGAACTACTTTGGTACTTGGGGATAATTTAATTGCGATCTATCTCGCAGTTTTCTCGGGAATTGTTATTTATCTTGCTACATCACATATCTTGCCGGAGGCACATTCTCGTCATTCATCAAAGCTAACTATTCTCGCAACTATTGTTGGCGTTTTGATTATGTGGGGGCTAGTCAGTTTCTTACACAGTGGAGATTCGCATTCTCATGGAATGCAAAGTGGAAAGCAAAGTGGAAAGCAAAATGGAATGTATGAGGAAAAGGGCCACCGAGATAAGAACGGTAAGCACCACGAAGATGGCAACCA
>CAZKNQ010000234.1:0-1535 GCA_964554225.1 uncultured Candidatus Planktophila sp. | reverse complement strand
CCCAGCGAGCTACCGAGCTGCTCCACCCCGCGTCGGAAGTGTCAGTCTAAAGGGTGGACAAGCAATAGCCAAATCCGCTTTATTAAAGATTAATTAAAGCGATCAGGAAATTACTTACGTCCTTCAGCAGCGATAGCAGCAGCAAGTGCAGCCTTTAAGCGATCTTGTGCACGACCGTAAGCAGCAAAATCGCCCTTTGCAAGTGCAGCGTTACCGTCGGCTAGTGCCTGTCTTGCGTTTTGCAACGCCGCCTTTAGATCATCAGATGCATTATTGGTTGTTGATGTAACCGGTGATCCTGATGATGAAGTTCCGGAGTTACCACCAAATACTTGATCGAGAGCTCCTTTAAGTGAGCTATCAAATCCAATTACATCACCAAAAGATACGAGAACTTTCTGTAGCAATGGATATGCAGCAGTGTTAGATGTTGCGCGGACATAGACCGGTTGTACATAGAGAAGTCCTCCACCTACTGGAAGTGTCAATAGGTTTCCAAGTACAACATCTGATCCACCTTGGCGAAGCAATGAGAGTGAGTTAGCAACTTCAGGTTTTGCTTCAAAGTTAGATGCAACCTGTGAAGGACCTGCCACGTTTGTGCTTCGTGGTAGCTGTAGAACTGTGATCTTGCCGTAATTTGGACCGTAATTTGAATCAACAACGGCGAATGCGGAAAGGTTTTCACGTCCACCACGTGGAACAAACGGCGTCGTTAAAGTAAATGTTGGTTTATCTGAACCTGGCATTTCCAGTGTCATGTAGTACGGAGGTTGTGCTCCGGCATTTGCTCCGAATGTAGAAGGATCACGTGGTACGCGCCAGAAATCTTGTCCGCCGTAAAATGCGCCGGCAGTTTGTACGTGATACGAGCTAAGTACATCGCGTTGTACACGGAACATATCCTCTGGATAGCGGATGTGCTCAAGAAGTTCTTTAGACATCTCACTCTTTGGAGTAACTGTATTTGGGAAAGCCTTCATCCAGGTTTTTAGGACTGGATCCTTCTCATCCCACTGGTAGAGAACCACAGTGCCGTCATAGGCATCGACAGTGGCCTTAACTGAGTTACGGATGTAGTTAATGTTCTGATTTCGCTGGGCAGTAATGGCTCCAGAGTTCGTGGTTAGAGCATCAGTAGTTGCATCGCCAAGTGCTGTGGTCTGTGAATATGGGTATCCAGAGCTGGTTGTGTATCCGTCGATGATCCATTGGATCTTGCCATCTACGATCGCTGGGTATGGGTCTCCATCAAGAGTCAGCCATGGTGCAACCTTGGCAACGCGATCACGTGGTGAACGGTTGTAGAGAATCTTTGATTCTGAGTTGATCAAACTTGAAAGAACGATGCGCTGTTCTTGGTATTGAATCGCAAAGAGCAATTTCTTAAAGAGGCCGCCCATTGGGACGCCACCCTTACCTGTATATGTGTAGTTCTTCTGTCCATTTGCGGAAGCATCATCTGGATAGTCGAATTCAACTGGCGTATCGGTCTTTGGTCCACCGATGATTGAGTAATCAGGAACGTTCTCACC
>CAZKNQ010000233.1:0-1538 GCA_964554225.1 uncultured Candidatus Planktophila sp. | reverse complement strand
ATGATTTCCCATATGTTCAACGCCACCTGCAATTGCAATATCAATTGATCCGATTGCAATAGCACCCGCCAAAGTTGTCATCGAAGTCATGGCGCCGGCGCACCAACGATCGACCGAATAACCCGGAACTGTGATTGGTAAACCCGCTAAGAGAGATGCGCTGCGACCTAAGTTCATTCCTTGATCGCCGGTTTGCGTTGCAGCTGCGATTGCGACATCTTCAATTGCATCGGGCGTTACTTTAGGATTGCGCTCAAGGAGACCACGCATTGCGCGTACCATCAAATCATCAGCGCGCGTTCCGGAGTACATACTTCCGGCTTTTCCAAAAGGGGTGCGAACTGCATCAACTAAGACCACGGTGCGAGACATTTACGACTGCTTTCTCTTAAGCGCCCGACTGCTCTTGCCTTGAAAAGGAAGAGCGCGGGCTTACAGAGAAAGGTTACTGGTCAGTAGCCAAAAGTGGAACAGGTTAAAGGTTAAGCCTTAACCGTTTCAGCCACCGGCGTGCTCGGCGTGCTCGGTACTCCCTTACCCTTGGAAAGATATGGAACCAAGACTGCTACTAGGTAGGCAGACCAGGCAAAAAATTGGATAAAGGATGTCGTCGTATCAAAGCCCACGGTGCCGCTTAGGAGTGAGGCCAAGATGGATTCCTTTGCGATCCAAGGAGTTACATCCCAAAGGAAGTCATCAACGCCCGGGATCCAGCCAAGTTCTTGGAACTCATGGATGCCATAAGACAAGACGCCAGCTGCGACGATGACTAGTGCAACACCAGTTACTGTGAAGAATTTTGAGAGATTTAATTTTACCGAACGGTTGTAAATCAAATATCCAAGAACAACTGCCAAGGTAAGCCCAAGAACTAAACCAACTGTTGCAGTTGATGCAGCGCCAACAGTTTTAAAGTTGGTGTAAACAAATAGCGCGGTCTCTAAACCTTCGCGAGCAACAGCGAAAAAAGCCACTAAAGCAAGGCTTATTGGCCCTCCGGTGAGTGCGGTATCTACTTTTCCGTGAAGTTCGTTGCGAAGAGTGCGCGCTGTGCGCTTCATCCAGAAGACCATCCATGTAACAAGTCCAACTGCGATAAAAGATGTGATGCCAGCAAAAAGTTCTTCACCTCGCGGGGTTAATTCAGTCGATGTGTACGAGAGAAAAGCACCGAGAGCAAAAGTTGCTGTTAGGGCTGCCCCAACACCTGTCCAGAGCGGCTTAAGAAAGTGGCGACGATCCGTGCGAACAATGTAGGCAACGAGAATGCCGACTATTAAGGCGGCTTCTAGCCCTTCGCGTAGGGCGATGATAAATGTACTGAGCATGGGCTAAATCTAGAACGGCCCTCGTATTTACGCAACTTAAATGTTGCGTAATTCCTCACACTTGTTCGGCTGCCTGCGGCTCACTGCCAGTCTCAGGCTCGCTCTCCGCGATAGCCAGAGGTTCAGTCTCTAAAAGGGCAGATTCCAAGATCGGTGCAACTATCTCAATCTGCCATTGGCGAGCACCGAGATCGGCTAGGGCGGCGGCTA
>CAZKNQ010000232.1:0-1550 GCA_964554225.1 uncultured Candidatus Planktophila sp. | reverse complement strand
AGTAGATACCTTCGTGTTCAATCTCAAGGACGTTATCGGCAGCCAGCGCAGGTAAGAAGACAGTTTCGCCATCAAACTTTGGATCAAAGTCGGCGCCATTTAACTTCGCGCTAATTACGCGCTTACCAACGCAATCGATAAAGGTTGTCGCACCAGGTTTCAAGCCAGCGAAGTTAACTGTTGTCTTGACCAAGAAAGTCTCTGCGCCGGTAGTTAGATCAAGATCGATTTTGTAACTCGAAACCTTGATAACTTCAGAACGCTGGGCTGCTTCAATCTGCGTGATATTTGTGCCTGACACGTAAAACTCCTTTAGATGCTTAACGGACCGTTTTGCTCTCGTAAGTCTAATCATGAAAGAGTTGTGCTGTGGAGCCAGTTACCAATAGAAGTTATCGCTTACGCGGCGTGAGGATCACCCCTGCCCAGCAAATCGCGCGCGATACTTTGTGGGCCAAATTCGGTATTGAGTTCCAAGAGTCTTTATTGGATCTATCTACCTCTTTTGCAAATGCCCAACCCGTAGTAATGGAAATTGGTTACGGCATGGGGGAGGCCACATGGCAGATCGCGAAAGCAAATCCTGCGATTAATTACTTGGGTGTTGAAGTGCATATGCCAGGTGTTGGAAAGCTAATGGCGAAGTTAAACGAATATGAATTAACAAATGTAAAGTTAATCGAGCGCGATGTTTTTGAAGTATTTCATTACATGATCGCAGATGGAGCACTAGATGGAGTTCATCTCTACTTTCCAGATCCATGGCCAAAGAAGCGCCACTTTAAACGCCGCATCGTAAATCAACGATTTATCAGCGAAGTCGCTAAGAAGTTAAAGCCTGGTGGGTATCTACATATTGCAACTGACTGGGTTCCATATGCCGAATGGATTACAGAGCAATTTAATGAAACAAAGCTCTTTACTGGGGGAGTTATAGATAGACCAGAGTCTCGCCCGTTAACTCGCTTTGAAGGACAAGGTCTAACGAAAGATCACAGAGTTACTGATTTTCTCTTTCGAACTTAGAAATCTTTTCTATCCGGCGAATATGGCGTTCGTCGTTGCTAAATGGTGTGGCGATAAAGGCATCGATAATCGCTTTGCACTCTTCTATTGAATGCATGCGCCCACCGACTGAGACCACATTGGCGTTGTTATGTTCCTTGCCTAACTTCGCGGTTTCCAGACTCCAGGCCAATACGGCACGGATTCCCTTAACTTTATTTGCAGCGATTTGTTCGCCATTTCCAGATCCGCCAATAACAATGCCAAGTGATGTTGCATCTTTAGCAACTGCTTGAGCAGCCGGGATGCAGAAATCTGGATAGTCATCTAAGGCGTCATATTCGTATGGCCCGTGGTCGGTAACGTCATGTCCGTTATTTACTAAGTGGGCAAGGAGTTCATTCTTTAACTCAAGACCTGCATGATCGCTGCCAATATGTAAACGCATATGCGAAGTCTCTCATGGGCTTAATTGATTATTGATTAGCAACTCAATCCAAAGAAAAAACCCGCCGCGAAGGAGAATTCGCGACGGGTATTTCCTA
>CAZKNQ010000231.1:0-1552 GCA_964554225.1 uncultured Candidatus Planktophila sp. | reverse complement strand
AGCATACTTTCTCATTTCAGATCCAAGTTGGGTTCTTCCAGTTGTAGGTCATTACTGGCCATATGAATATTTCGTGGAATTAATAACCTGGCTAACTGGAATTGGAATTGTTGCCCTGATTTTAATTCGCCAGGTAACACGCTTTGTTCACAAGGGTCGTACATCTCGTTTTCTAGGTTCTGGAAATTGGAAGGCGTACTACGTTGAAGCCACAATTTTGGCGGTTGTATTTTGTGTAATTGCACTTCGTGGTTATGAAGGTGCGCTCTCTCAGGAAACAGAGCGCAATCGCCATTACATAACTACTTGGTGGATTGCTGAAATGTTTAAAGAGCAATCACTCGGTCAAATCACAACATCGATTCAAGTAATTGCAGCCATCAAGATCTTTGTGTCGATGCTCTGGTTCATTGTTGTTGCCTCAAACTTCACTATGGGTGTTGCTTGGCACCGTTTCTTAGCTCCAGTAAATATCTTCTTTAAGCGAAATGCAGATGGCAAGAATTCACTCGGCGCTCTGCCTGAGATGCTGTCACACGGTAAACCAGTTAACTTCGAAGATCCTGCCGAAGATGATGTTTTTGGTTTAGGTAACCGTGGCGATATTTCTTGGAAGGGCCTGCTCGACATGACTTCCTGTACCGAGTGTGGCCGCTGCCAATCGCAGTGCCCTGCTTGGCATACAGATAAGCCACTATCGCCAAAGTTATTGATTATGGCTATGCGTGACCATGCGATGGCTAAAGTGGTTGAAAATGAAGTATTAGTGGGCGAGAACGCACCTATTTCATTAGATGTGCTCTGGTCATGTACCACTTGCGGTGCATGCGTAAATGAGTGTCCGGTTGATATCGAACATGTTGATCACATTGTAAATATGCGCCGCTTCCAAGTTTTAGTTGAATCAGAATTTCCAACTGAACTTGGTGGCACTTTCCGCAATCTGGAGAAAGCCGGCAACCCTTGGGGCGCTAATCGTAATGATCGCGAAGCTTGGATTGCTGAATGTGATTTCCCCATTAAAGTTGTTGAAGGCGTTTTGCCAGATGATGTTGAATATTTATTCTGGGTCGGCTGTGCTGGTGCATATGAAGAACGCGCTAAGAAAACCACTAAGGCAGTTGCCGAATTACTACATATGGCTGGCGTGAACTTTGCAGTTCTTGGAAAGCGCGAAACTTGTACTGGTGACCCTGCTCGCCGTAGCGGTAATGAATTCCTGTACCAGATTCTCTCGCGCGAAAATATCGATACCTTTAATGAAGTTTTTGCTAACCGAGATGTTTCCAAGGGCAATAAGAAGATTGTTGTAACTTGCCCTCACTGCTTTACAACTATTGGTCGCGATTATGCGCAAAGCGGTTTCGAGTTAACGATGGTTCACCACACTCAATTGTTAAATCAGTTAGTTCGAGAGAAGAAATTAATACCGGTAAATAAGGCAACTACTTCACTTACCTATCATGATCCTTGTTACTTGGGTCGTCATAATGAAATTTACCAACCACCGCGCGAGCTACTTAGCGCTACAGGTGTAAAAGTCACAGAAATG
>CAZKNQ010000230.1:0-1553 GCA_964554225.1 uncultured Candidatus Planktophila sp. | reverse complement strand
TGCTTAGTGATAAGATATTTGAATTAGATGAGAATAAAGATAACTACGCAAAAACTGCTGCTGCATTATGTTTAACATACAAGGATGATATATACCTTTGTTTGCCAAACGAGGGCAAATTTGCCACTGAATTTATGTTTCACGAGATAATCCATGCAAAGAACTTTATATACTCAAAAAGAGGAGTTAAATTAGATGTAGATAATGATGAGAATGAGGCATACCTTGTCCAATATATTTATAGCAAGTGTGAGGATGCTAAAAAGAAATTCGCTAAATTTATATCTAATTCTCAAAATCCTACAAGTGAAAGCATATAGGATATATTTCAAAAAAAACGGCATAAACCTAACTAAATTGGTCTATGCCGAGTCTTTATTGGAGGTAATCAATCAATTTAAAAAGATGGAAATCATATTGATAAAGCAGATTGATATGTTACCCGATGGCGATATAGATGTTATTTCTTTAAATTAATTTTTTCTTTTAATTGGTGAACAACATACTTTAACATATATAGCCAACAAAATGAGGCTAAAACAATTTGTACTTGAAACAAGTATCTTTCTAAAAAATCTATCATTTTTATTCTATTTTAATAATTAATTGATAAGTGTCTATGCCATTTGGTTTTACTTCTGAGTTCCATATTTTTAAAACTGCCCTCCTTCGGTAAACATCATGAAACTTGAATTCTCTAATAAGCTTGTCATTCTTGAATAATTGCATCACTCCCTTTATTCTGTACCATTCTTTCTCTCTCTCGTTCTTCATATAGCTTCTTTAATTCTTTAAATTGTCTTGTTAATTCCATAACTCTATCTCTCAATTGTTCATTTTCAAGAGTAAGCAAATAATTTTGATTTATTTCATATTTATTTTTCATCAGTTTCTTCCTCCTTTAAGAATTTTTTTTCTTTAATCGGGTTTTGTTCCCAATAAGTAAACAAATCATATAATTGCTCAAACCTTTCTTGACTATACCAAGCATTATGATATAATTCAGCTAATATAATATGCCTTTCATAGGCAGTAAAGTCTGAAAATGTACTAAATGGAGTTTGTTCAGTTGGTGTTCCTAAAATTTCTAGTTGTTCTTTGTTCATTGTTTAGTTTTTTGATTAAAAATCTGCATTTACGGTAAGTACATGAACTTTGCCTACCCTATTATACTTTAATACTTCGGGTAGTTGTAGGTTATTTAATATCCTGTACTTAATAGCTTGCTGAGTTATCCTAGCATTTGGGTTTTTACGATTTTCTCTAAAATAAATTGGATCAATTTTAGAAGCATACTCAGCTACGCTAATTTGTTTAGTTTTCATTTACTTCAATTGTTTTTAAAATTTCAATAATTGGTTCAGTAGGTTTGCCTTGTTGAATTTCTTCAAACATTTTTTCTGCATCTTCTAACTTTGTAGTCCAACTATTGTTCACTGAAAATCCATCGTCTTTACGAATAAAATACCATACTTCTCCGTTTACTTCTGTTTTTTGCATTAATTCATACTTTGCCATAATTGTTTGTTTTTTGTTTAATTGTTAAAATATTT
>CAZKNQ010000229.1:0-1554 GCA_964554225.1 uncultured Candidatus Planktophila sp. | reverse complement strand
AACCGAGTGCTGGCGCAAATAGAAATTTATTTACGCGCCATGAGGTCTTAGGGAAGTCTTTATCTGCAAATCTCTTTCCAGCTTCAAGGACAGCTACGGTGTAACCCTTTTCGCGCAATCGAAGCGCAGTAACGGATCCACCAAAACCGGATCCGATTACTACGACATCGAACTGCAATTCCTTCGCCATCGCAGCCTCCCGTTGTTAAACGGTTAACTCCTCGACTGAGATTCCAGCTGTTGATTCATCACGAATATGCCAGCTGGTTCCGTACTCTTCAAGTAGATCAAGGAAAGGTTTGGCATCAAACCATTCTGGTCCGTTTACGCCTTCTGGTTTCCAAGTTCCCTTATGCAATAACTCCATTGCAATAACTGGATTAATTGCCGTCTGCCAAACAACTGCTTGATCTCCGTAATTGGCCATCGACCATTCGTTATCTACAACGTTGTACATGTAGCACGCATATGGTTTGCCTGACTTATCAAGGCCTTTAACTAAAGTGCCGGCGCAAGTTTTACCGCGCATACGTTCACCAAGTGTGGCTGGATCTGGAAGAGATGCGGCAAGCAGGTCGCGAGGTGAAACAGGATGGCCTTGAACTTCAACGGTCTCTTTACGATCCATACCGAGCATATGAATTGTCTTTAGAGTTGTGATGAATTGCGCACCAAGTCCGTACTTGAAGTTAACTTTCTTGGCATCAACTTTCTGCGGAATCAAAACAACTTCTTCGTGCTCAACGTTGACGCACTCAACAGGCCCGATTCCTTCAGGGAAATCAAATACTTCTAGTTCGCTAAATGGTTCAGTTGTAAACCAACCACGACCATCTTCCCAAACTAGTGGCGGATTCAAACACTCTTCAATAGTTGTCCAAATTGAAAACGATGGAGCAAAGTCAGCGCCTTCAACTACCAAGTTAGAACCATCGAGAATGGTTACTTCATCGATTCGGCTAAAGAGATGGTCAGATGCATATTTAGCAAAGACATCGCTCATTCCTGGCTCGATACCCATACCGACTAGCGCGTAGATACCGCGTTCGCACCAGTTCCAGTCGCGCGCAAATTGTTCATCGCCGAGCTTTACTCCAGTTTCAGAATTTGGGTAATGCGGATGCGGACGAGAAAGAGACATCGCCATATCCATATAATTTTTATTTTCAATTTCGCACGCTAAGAAGATCGGCATAACAAAGCGCGGATCTACGGCGTTAATGACAATATCTGGATTGGCCTTACGAATCAGTGCGCGAATATCCTCGAGCTCTGCGGCGTTCACCTCCGCAGCTGAAAATCGGGGATCTTTTACTCTTGCGACTGCTTCTTCGGCGCGTGACAGGTGGCGATCTGCAATGACCATTGAAGTAATAAATGGTCGACGAGATGCGATATTTGCTATTGCCCTGCCAACTCCGCCTGCGCCGATAACGAGCGCTTTCATGGGTGGCCTTTCATTTTCTAATCCACACGACCGATGTTGAGCGTGTTACGCCTAGGTTAGCGATAGAGATAACCTTTGCCAAGTTAAATTATTTTTCCCGTAAGTCC
>CAZKNQ010000228.1:0-1563 GCA_964554225.1 uncultured Candidatus Planktophila sp. | reverse complement strand
GCTCACATCAAGTTAAAGAGCACCTCTGGGTTCTCTGGACTGATTACTTCAAGGCGCCGCACTTTGAGGCATACCCACAACTTCACTCACTCTTTAACGAGGCGACAAAGTTGGCAGGAGCTGCTGGCACAAAGGGAACTCAGGACATTGCAGTTGCAGATAAGTTGATCGCAAAGATCGATGAAATTGCCGAGATCTTCTGGGCCACTAAGAAGGCTTAATCAAGGATTGCGCGGCGGTGCGGGCGAGGAAAGATACTCGCTCCACCGCCGTTCTTTCTATAATGGCAAAAGCGATATGGCGTTCACCTTCATAGATATCGCATTCAAAGATCATCGAACGCCCATCCATCTCAGTACAGCGCGCGGTTCCGCGAATTTCAGAACCGATTCCGACTGAATCAATAACTGATACATCGTATTTATCGACGATCGTCGTCTCACCCGTTTCTAAATACTCGCTCAACGCTGCAACGCACGCGCTCTCCATTACGCTCATTAAATGGCCAGGCGCAAGAATCGGAAGATCCGATATTCCCATGGCCAAACAGGTATCACCAGGGCGAACGGTCATCACCGAGAAACCGACCGCTCCAATTACCTCATCCGCAGGTCGCATGGATTTTAATTATTTTTCGTCATCGATGAAGTGTTGTACATGTGTTTGCTCAATCTGAATTTCACGGTGTTCCACGTTGCCAAATTCGTCAATTTCAATGGAAATTTCAGTCATGCTGTATTGGGTTACTACTTCAGTAACACCTGTGCCAGATGCCTGACGTAGTAGCTGCTCATGGATGCTTCGGTGTAAATCTTCAGGCGCTTTCTCATCGCATGAACGGCGCAGCACATCCTGCAAAAGGGTATGCATAGCCTGCTCGTGCTCAACTTCTGCGCGGCAAGCAGCGCAAGTATTTAGGTGAGATTCAATCGCTTGTGGGTTAGGGGTCTCTTCAACCACACCTTCGATAATAAAGACAACGGAGGATAGAACTTCAATACATGGAATCTCTTCGAGATGGCTCATGATTTCTCCCCCTTTCCGCTTTTGTCTTTAGAGTCGGTGGAGTAGCCAAGTTCTTTTGCATAGTCGGCCAACTTCTCGCGCAGTAACTTGCGTCCGCGGTGCAGGCGTGACATCACAGTGCCGGCTGGAACGTTGACGATATCTGCGATCTCTTTATAGGAAAATCCTTCAACATCGGCTAAATAAACAGCGATACGGAATTCTTCAGGGATCTCTTGCAGCGCACGTTTGATATCGCTATCTGGCAAATTCTCTAAGGCTTCAACCTCTGCAGATTTTCCGAGATCACTTGTGTGTGATTGTGCCTCGGCCAACTGCCAATCTTCGAGTTCTCCAGCGGCAAGCTGCGGGCGGCGCTGATCTTTACGATAAGAGTTAATAAAAGTTGTTGTTAATACGCGATATAACCAAGCACGCAGATTTGTGCCTTCTTCAAATTGGTGGAAAGAGTTAAAAGCCTTTAAATAAGTATCCTGAACTAGATCGCGCGCATCTTCGGGGTTCTTTGTATAACGAAGCGCTGCTGCATATAACTGG
>CAZKNQ010000227.1:0-1563 GCA_964554225.1 uncultured Candidatus Planktophila sp. | reverse complement strand
GCAGTACGTAACGCAAAGGCTGCAGTTGAAGAAGGCATCGTCGCCGGTGGTGGCGTCGCTCTTCTACAGGCTGCAACACAAGCATTTAAGAAGTTAAAGCTAGAAGGCGAAGAAGCTGTTGGTGCAAAGATCGTAGAACTTTCGATCGAAGCACCACTAAAGCAGATCGCAATTAACGCAGGTCTTGAAGGCGGAGTCGTTGTAGAGAAGGTGCGTCACCTCGAAGTAGGTTTCGGACTTAACGCTGCAACTGGCGAATACGTCGACATGATCAAATCTGGAATCATTGATCCTGCAAAGGTAACTCGCTCTGCGTTGCAGAACGCGGCATCAATCGCTGCGCTCTTCATCACGACAGAGGCGGTAATCACTGATAAGCCAGAGAACAAGCCAGCTGCCCCAATGGGCGGCGATGGCGGCGGAATGGATTTCTAAGCTAAATGACAAAAGGGTTCGACGCAGAAGAGTTAGCCAGAAGTGCTGCACTTGGCGATGCCGAAAAGCCATCGCAAGTCGGTAACTTCATCTCCGTCGAATTCGATGATGAAAATCGCGTTGCAAGTTATCTCTTCGACGCAGATATTGCGGGTTATAAAGGTTGGCGCTGGTGCGTCACTGTTGCAAAGGTAGATGCATCAGCGCAACCAACCGTTTGTGATGTCGTTATTCTTCCAGGCCCAGATTCGCTTCTTGCACCCGAATGGATTGAATATAAAGATCGCATCTTGCCTGAAGATATTGCGCCAGGAGTAATTGTGCCAAGCGTTGTAGATGACACTCGTTTAGTTCCTGGTGCAAATGCACTTATCCAAGATGAAGATTTAGATGCAACTCAAATTTACGAACTTGGTTTAGCTCGTCCACGTGTACTTTCTATTGAAGGTCGCGATCAAGCAAGTAAGCGTTGGTATGCCGGAGATCGCGGACCAAATACACCGCTGGCACAGAACGCACCAAAACCTTGCCATTCATGTGGATTCTTTATTCCAATTGCTGGTTCACTCCGCGCATCTTTTGGTGTTTGCGCAAATGCGATCGCGCCAGATGATGCCCGCGTAGTTTCAGTCGATCACGGCTGCGGCGCCCACTCTGAAGCGACTCTGTAACGCTCCACCCCGCTTAAATTAGGGTTCGCGCCCTCTGCGCCTTGCGATAAACTTTCACCCTGCCCGCACCCCAGCGGCTACACGAGTAATGAAATTCTTATAAGGAGAACGCCATGCCTACAGGTCGCGTTAAATGGTTTAGCCTCGAAAAGGGTTTCGGATTTATCTCAAATGATGAAGGCGAAGATGTTTATCTTGCCGCTTCATCTCTCCCAGAAGGCGTTCCTACAGTAAAGCCTGGCACAAAGGTTGAATTCAGCATCATCGATAGCCGTAAAGGCCCACAAGCGATGTCGATCCATATTGTTGAAGCACCGGTTTCACTCGCCGAAAATTCACGAGTAAATAACGATGACCTTGCAGCGATGATCGAAGACACAATTAAGATTTTGGATAAAGTCGGAAATGGTTTGCGCCATGGACGTCATCCATCTGGCACCGAAGCAGAACGCCTTGG
>CAZKNQ010000226.1:0-1565 GCA_964554225.1 uncultured Candidatus Planktophila sp. | reverse complement strand
AAAAGCTATTTAAGAACCTCGACGGTATCCGTCACATGACCAAGTTGCCTTCAGCGATCTGGGTTGTTGATACTAAGAAAGAGCACCTCGCTGTTCAAGAAGCGAAGAAGCTAGGTATTCCAGTCATCGCGATCCTTGATACCAACTGTGATCCAGATGAAGTTGATTACAAGATTCCAGGTAACGACGATGCAATTCGTTCCATCGGACTTCTAACTCGCGTTATCACTGATGCAATTGTTGAGGGCATGAAGGCTCGTACAGCAGCTGCTCCAACTCCTGCGGCCGCAGAAGCTGCTGCAACAGAAGCGCTTGCAAAAGAAATACTTGAAGCAGCACCAACAACTCCGGAGGCATAAGTAAATTGGCTAACTATTCAGCAGATGATGTAAAACGTCTTCGCGAAGCAACTGCAGCAGGAATGCTCGATTGCAAGAAGGCACTTGATGAAGCAGATGGCGATTACAACAAAGCCCTCGACATCATTCGAGTAAAGGGACTTAAGGGAGTTACCAAGCGCGAAGGTCGCTTGACTTCAAATGGTCTAGTTGTTGCAAAGGTTTCAGGCGATCTCGGCGTAATGCTTGAGCTCAACTGCGAAACAGACTTCGTTGCAAAGGGCGAGCGTTTTATTGCACTTGGCGATGAGCTAGTTGATCACTTGCTCGCTTCAAAGACTGCAACTGTTGAGGCATTCCTTGCTTCAACAATGGCTAACGGTAAGAGCGTTCAAGCAGTTGTCGATGAAGGCAATGCCACACTTGGTGAGAAGATTGAAGTTCGCAACGTTGCTGTCGTAGAAGGTCCGGTTGGACTCTACTTACATAAGACTTCACCAGATCTTCCACCACAAGTTGGTGTACTAGTTTCACTTGCAAAAGATGCAGCTGAAGTTGGTCGCGATATTGCACAGCACATTGCGGCATTTGCCCCTAAGTTCGTTCACCGCGATGAAGTTCCAGCAGATCTCATCGAGAACGAACGTCGCATCGCTGAAGAAACAGCGCGCGAAGAAGGCAAGCCAGAAGCAGCGCTTTCCAAGATCATCGAAGGTCGCGTAACCGGCTTCGTCAAGGAAGTTTCCTTGATCGAGCAGGCTTTCGCTAAAGATGCGAAGAAAACTGTTAAGCAGATCCTCGATGAGGCAGGAACCGCCGTCAAGGCATTCCACCGTTTCCGCGTAGGTCAGTAAACTAGCCAGAACGACGCTTTAGAAAAGGAGCACCCATGCCCGGTACAAGAGGAACGTATCGGCGGGTGCTCCTTAAACTTTCCGGAGAAGTTTTCGGGGGAGAAAAGGGAATTGGCGTCGACATCGATGTTATGCGCGATGTCGCAAAGCAGATTAAAGATGTTGTAAAAACTGGTGTACAGATGGCAGTTGTTGTCGGTGGCGGTAACTACTTCCGCGGCGCAGAACTACAGCAAGTCGGAATGGACCGCGCACGTGCGGACTATATGGGAATGCTCGGCACAGTGATGAACTGCCTTGCGCTCCAAGATTTTCTAGAAAAAGAAGGCGTCGACACTCGCGTACAAACTGCGATCACCATGGGACAAGTTGC
>CAZKNQ010000225.1:0-1566 GCA_964554225.1 uncultured Candidatus Planktophila sp. | reverse complement strand
GGTTACGGCGATGGAATCCTTTCAACTCCTGAGAAGGAGATTGCTGTAGAGGCTCCTGTGGCTGTAGTCGAAGAAGTTGTAGCAGTGTCCGAGCCAACCGCGACCGATGTTGTGGCAGAGGTTCCAGCTCAAGAAGCGACTACAGAAGTTGTGTCTGAAGCTGCAGCTGAAGACAAGCCTGCTAACTAAGTAACTCCTCACTAATGCCACGCAAGGGCTCGCTATTACGCGAGTTACCTATTCTTGTTGTTGTCGCGCTCGCTGTTTCGCTCGTCATCAAATCATTTCTAGTTCAGTTCTTCTATATTCCTTCGGGCTCTATGGAGAACACTCTTCAGATCAATGATCGCGTTGCGGTCAATAAAATCCCTTTCATCAGCAAGTCAATCAATCGCGGAGATGTAGTTGTATTTCGCGATCCAGATAATTGGCTACCAGAGCCATACACGGGCGGTGGAAATAAATATTTGGCTAAGGTGAAGGAGGGACTTGTTGCCGTTGGCGTACTACCTAATCCAGCAAAGCAATATTTGGTTAAGCGAGTAATTGGCGTTGCCGGCGATAAGGTCGAATGCTGTGCCAAGAATAAGAAATTAATGATCAACGGCGTTGAAATTGATGAGCCATATATCTTCGCGGGAAATACACCGAGTGATACTAAATTTAACGTCACCGTACCTGAAGGCAAAATCTGGGTTATGGGAGATCACCGTGGCGCCAGCGCTGATTCACGTTTCCATCAAGATGATATAAATCAAGGAATGGTTCCAACTTCAAAGGTAACCGGACGGGTTATCGGAATTATCTGGCCAATTAAGAATCTTGGATTAGTTGGCTCTTACTCTTCACTTAAGTAGCTAGCTGCTTTAGATGGTAAAGGTAATTGAATCGCTGCTAATTGAAGCGGGTATCACGCCACTTGCTGGAGTAGATGAAGCAGGACGCGGTGCATGCGCTGGTCCTCTAGTTATTGCATCAGTAGTTTTAGCCGATCCCTTTGCGCCAGAGCTAGCAAAAGTTCGTGATTCTAAAGATGTGTCAGAGGCAGAAAGAGAAAAGCTATTTGATCTCGTAACATCTATAGCGCTTTCGATTAGCGTGATAACTGTGCCAGCGGCAGAGGTAGATTCTCGCGGCGTGCATGCAGCAAACCTTGATGGCATGCGACGTGCGGTGCAGGGCTTATCGGTCACACCGAGCTATGTACTTACAGATGGTTATGCCATTGAAGGTTTAGCGATTCCCAATGTGGCAGTCTGGAAAGGCGACCAAGTCGTAACCTGCATAAGCGCCGCATCAATTATCGCCAAAGTAACTCGTGACCGCACAATGCGCGAACTAGATATAACTTTTCCAGGTTATGGTTTTGCCAAACATAAGGGCTATATCACCAAAGTCCACACCGAAGCGTTGCAAAAACATGGCCCGTGTATAGAACACCGTCGCTCTTTCGCAAATATCGCAGCGCTCCTTCAATAATTACACTCAAGCGCTTCTAACTTTGGATTAACTGTCTGGGCTGCTCTCTAACCTGCGCGCCATGGGTAAAGTTGGCGAGAAGAAAAA
>CAZKNQ010000224.1:0-1588 GCA_964554225.1 uncultured Candidatus Planktophila sp. | reverse complement strand
GGAGTATCAACTGGATAACGAATCAAGGTGTAACGAGCAGCGTCAACGCCAACTTTTTCAACTAACTCTTCAAGAGTAATGATTGTTCCGGCGCGCTTAGAAAGTTTTACTTCTTCGCCACCTTCCATGATCTTTACCAATTGACCGATTAAGACATGGATGTTGTATTCAGGGTTATCGCCAGCGCAGGCAGCAGTTGCCTTAAGGCGATGGATATAACCGTGGTGATCTGCTCCCAGCATATAGATACAGATATCGAAACCGCGTTCGCGCTTATTGATGTAATAAGCGGTATCTGATGAGAAGTAAGTTAAATCACCGTTTGCTTTAACTAGTACGCGATCTTTATCATCACCAAAGTCAGTTGTTCGTAGCCACGTTGCACCATCTAATTCAAAGACATGTCCTTGGCTACGTAATTTATCTAAACCATGTTCGACGCTTCCGCCATCGTGCAAAGTGCGTTCGGAGAACCAGACATCGAAGTGGGTATTAAATGTATCTAGAACTCTTTGCTGATCTTTGAGTTGTAATTTGTAGGCAGCTTCGCGGAATGCAACTAAACGTGGTTCAGCTTCTAACTTGGTTATCTCTGAGTTCTCAGCCAAAACTTGCTTAGCCAAATCTGCGATGTATTCACCTTGGTAACCATCTTCGGGAATTGGTTGCCCCAGCGCTGCAGCTTGCACAGATTGTCCAAAGAGATCCATCTGATTGCCGCGGTCATTTATATAAAACTCACGAACAACTTCGGCACCGGCAGCGCTCAGGACTCGACCAAGTGCATCGCCAACGGCTGCCCAACGTGTGTGCCCTAAGTGCAGTGGGCCAGTTGGATTAGCAGAGATAAATTCGAGGTTGATCTTTACGCCCGCAAGCGCAGTGCCTTTGCCGTAACTTTCTTTTGCGCTCAAAATTGTGCGCACTAAATCTGCTTGGCTGGCACGATTTAACTTGATGTTGATAAAGCCAGGTCCTGCAATATCTATCGATGAAACTTCAGGAAGTTTCTCTAAATCTTTCTTAAGTAACTCTGCAACTTCGCGCGGGTTCTTACCGGCGGGCTTGGCCAATTGCAGCGCAATAGAAGATGCGTAATCACCGTGGTCACGATTCTTTGGTCGCTCCAGAGGAATATTGGCAGGGACAGTTCCGATCAAATCTCCACGCGCAATGGCGTGCGAGATTGCCGCCTGAATTTGGGCAGCTAGTAGATCCGAATGTGAACTCACAGGGCAAGGTTACCCTGCGCAGCGATTTACTTTCCGAACCCCATTAGGTGCTCAAGCGCGAGCTGATTAAGTGCTTCGTACTGATAACCACGTGCGCCTGCTGCTTCAACATCGAATGAATCTTTTACAAGATCCTTCCAACTTTCACCGGCGCCCATCGTGTTTTCAGTTAACCCTGGAATATTTGAATCCTTCTGTGCAGCAATTACGCGCGGATCATTGCGATAGGCAGTGGCGCGGTCTTTGAGTGCAAGGTAGGTGCGCATATTTGCGGTTGCAGAATCCCATACGCCCTTGTCATCTTCAGTGCGACCTGGCTTGTAATCAAAGTGCTTTGGACCGTCGTACTTATAGCG
>CAZKNQ010000223.1:0-1597 GCA_964554225.1 uncultured Candidatus Planktophila sp. | reverse complement strand
TTTAAATGGTCACAAGGTACGGGAAATGAATTCCCAAAACTTTATGTCGCAGTTAAAAAAGAATTAGTAGCATTTGATAATCCAGATGAAATTAAAGTTGATGAAAAAGGTGTCATCGGTGGCGGCCAACATCTTCGCCCAGAACAAGTGCATGAGCTAGTCAAAGAACGCGGAGATGATGTTGTCTTCTTCGACGGCCGCAATCAATTCGAGGCCAAAATTGGTAAGTTTAAGAATGCAGTCGTCCCAGATGTAAATACTTCACGCGATTTTGTCCGCGAAATCGAAAGCGGAAAATATGACCATCTCAAAGAAAAGCCAGTTGTCACATACTGCACTGGCGGCATTCGCTGCGAAATCTTGTCAGTTGTAATGAAGAACCGTGGCTTTAAAGAGGTTTACCAGATTGACGGTGGAATCGTTAAGTACGGTGAGAAGTTTGCAGATGACGGCCTTTGGGAAGGCTCGCTTTATACCTTTGATTCACGTATGGCGATCGATTTTTCAAACAAGACTAAAGTCATCGGCGAATGTGAAATCTGCAGAGCACCGAGCAAGATCTTCCGTAATTGCCGCACAAAAACCTGTCACGAACTGATTTTGCTATGCGACTCTTGCAATGAGCTACCAGCGAATTCCAAGTGCACGCATGATCAATCCAGGATGCGTGACCCCGAGATGGTTGGCTAACTTCTCGCGAGAAAGTTACAGTGCTTTAAGTGCGTTAACGACCTTAGTTAGAGAAGCTTTGGCATCACCAAAGAGCAACATCGTCTTTGGATCATATAAAAGTTCGTTCTCGATACCGGCAAAGCCTGGGCGCATGGAACGCTTTAAGAAAATAACGTTTGCCGCATTTGAAACTTCCAAAATAGGCATTCCGTAAATTGGGCAACCTGGAGTTGTCTGCGCTGCAGGGTTAACGACGTCATTTGCGCCGATAACGATTGCAACATCTGTCTGACCAAAGGTTGGATTTACTTCATCCATTTCAGCCAATTGATCGTAAGGAACATTTGCTTCGGCAAGAAGTACGTTCATATGTCCTGGCATGCGACCTGCCACTGGGTGAATTCCGTAGGCAACATCGATGCCCTTTGAAATCATCAAATCTGCGAGTTCGCGCACGGTGTGCTGTGCTTGTGCAACAGCCAAACCGAAACCAGGAACGATAACTACGCGACGTGCGTAGTTAAGAAGAATAGCAACGTCATCTGGTGAACCAGAACGCACTGGGCGTTCTTCGCCCGCTTCAGATGCATCTTGTGGCTTGGCGGTAAATGCACCGAAGAGAGTGCCAAATAGTGAACGTCCCATCGCCTCTGCCATCAAACGCGTCAGGATTGTTCCGGATGCACCAACGAGTGTTCCAGCAATAATCAGAAGTGTTGAATCAAGAACGTATCCGCTTGCGGCAACTGTTAGACCAGTAAAGGCGTTAAGTAGCGAGATAACGATCGGCACATCTGCGCCACCAACTGGAAGTACGAAGAGAACACCGAATAGCAGTGAAAGTGCCGCTAAAACCAAGAGCGGAGTAGTGCCGAGTTCAACTACAACCCAACCTGAAACTCCGAAAACTGCAGCCAGCGTTGCC
>CAZKNQ010000222.1:0-1604 GCA_964554225.1 uncultured Candidatus Planktophila sp. | reverse complement strand
CCACAATCTGCCTATCAAGCTTTGATGGTGGGAAAGTCATTGATGCGGGAGGCAAAGAAACGTAATTTAATAACAACTGTTGTTACCGACAGTTGCAAGCTGCCAACAATTACAGTTGGTCAAACAAAGTTTTTAACCTGGGATCAATTAGCCGATGTCAACCTGGGTAAATACAGTGAGCAGATAAAGTTTTTGGCACTCCACGGTCTTAGATGGGGCGAGGCTGTGGCATTGCGGCAAGAGGATATATATGACGGGTTAGTTCATATAAATAAATCAGTTCATGGGGCGACAAAGACAAAGGCGGGGGTTCGGGTTGTGCCATATGTTGGCCACTTTAAGAAGTTTCCTAAGACTAGAAAACCACTTGCCAAGATATTAAATGCCAATGGGGTCAATATTCACTCCCTTAGAAAGACCTATGCATATGTTTTAAAATCAAATGGTGTGCATGTGAGTACTGCTCAGCGTTTGATGGGACATGCATCTCCCATGGTGACCCTAGGTATTTACACAGCTGTTTTAGATGATGAGATTATTAATACTGGAAAGATCTTAATTGATAAGTATATGAAGTAAGGGCTTTGGTATTTAACTAGTTATCTGGATTGCGATCTTTGGCCCCTAGAACTATTAACAACTCATCACTTGTAATCTCAAGAGCGGCACAGATTGGATCAATTGCATCAATTGATGGGCGCCTTTCTTGATTGAAGTAACGAGAGAGTGAGCCCCGATCAATTTTGGTAAGGCTTGAGAGCTCATCTAAGGATTTAATCTCTAATTTGAGCATAGTTTTACGCAGCCATTCATTGGTTTCCTGGCTTGAGTAGCGACTGCCCATTCATTGAGCATATAGATACGAAGGGTTAAATAGTTAGATAAATTAATAATTTTTAAATGTGTTTTATAACCCATTAATTATAACTTAAAATCATTTAATTATTGCTAATTAGCAACAATATTTGAATATTTAATTAGCTGACTTTTTTAATCGATCTCTAATTGCAACTGCAATGTCATCACCTGTTGGAAGATGAGCATGAACTATTTTTAATTGTTGCTCATCAGCATCACGTAATGCTTGATAGATCTGCTTTGCATACTCAATATTATTTTTTGGGCTTGCCAATCTAATTACACCCTCAGGTGTTTTGATATCACTAAGTGCAATAAAGCCATCACCTTTGTTTGGGGTTTGATCTAAAAATACCTTTGCCTTGGGGGCGTAGTGAGATTCAAGAAGCCCTGAAGCTTTTGTCTTTAAGATATTTTCACTACCAACACCAAGACCGGTTGCATCCTTAATCATTGCACTTGTTACCGCCCCTGGGCGCAAGATGATTGGGGTTTGGGTTGTGCAGTCGATGATTGTGGACTCAACCCCAACCTCACAAGAGCCACCATCTAATATCAAATCATTATCTTTTAGATACTGTCCAAGCTCTGCCTCAACCGCTTTAGCTGTTGTTGGTGAAACCTTGCCAAATCTATTTGCGCTGGGCGCTGCAACGCCCGCACCTCCTTGTTGTTCAAACTCTGTTAGAAGGGCTAAGGCAAGTGTTTGATCTGGAATACGAATACCAACATTATCTTGACCACCT
>CAZKNQ010000221.1:0-1607 GCA_964554225.1 uncultured Candidatus Planktophila sp. | reverse complement strand
AGTTTCGATACTCATCAAAGACCCCGTAATTTGGCAGGTGGTGTTTGATATAGGTAGCAAGAATTTCGCCTCGATAAATTACGGCCACACAATTTTGGGGCTTGGCAGATTCACTTTGACCGAGGTAGCCAACTAATAAAGTTAGATCGCCATTACCCTCATTGTTTATTCGCTTAGCTAATAACTCAATGGCTTCCAGGGATGCGCTACGAAATGATGGCCGGTTTGCTAAATCCTCAACTGGATATCCAGTTAAAACCATCTCGGGATAAACCACAATTACTGCGCCCGCATTTGTCGCATCAAAGGCGTATTTAGAGATCAGGTCAGCATTCTTACCCAGATCACCAACTGTTGGATTGATCTGGGCGAGGGCTACTCTGATCTGACCGGACTGACTCACTTTTCAAGAGTACATCAGGTAGCGCACTTGATGACAGGTGAGTTAAAGTTGGCCTACCTAGAAAAGACAGGGACCAAATTGGCCTTGATCTTAAGGAGTAAAAATGAGCAATGCTCAAAGCAAACGAACCTCAACCCTAGATCTTGCTGCCAAGAAAGCCAATGGTCAAAAATGGGCGATGCTGACCTGCTATGAGCAGATGACCGCTGCCATATTTGATCAAGCAGATATCCCGGTTTTATTAGTTGGCGATTCAGCTGGCAACAACTTTTTGGCATATGAAAACACAATTCCAGTCACAGTAGATGAGCTAATTCCATTGGCAAGATCGGTAGTTAACTCAACTACTAAAGCCATGGTGGTAGTTGATTTTCCATTTGGCTCCTATGAGAGCTCACCTGAGCAAGCATTAGTTACCGGAGTTAGATTTTTTAAAGAGGCAAAGGTTCAGGCGGTAAAACTTGAGGGTGGCAAAAAAATTGTGCCCCAGATTGAAAAATTAATTCAATCCGGCATTCCAGTTATGGGACACCTTGGCCTTACCCCGCAATCTGTTCACACACTAGGTGGTTTTAAGGTGCAGGGGCGCGGGAAAGATGGTGAGCGAATTAAAGAGGATGCCAAAGCATTAGAGGCAGCTGGGGTATTTGCCATTGTTTTGGAGGCGATTCCAGCTGATCTTGCTAAAGAAATAAGTAACCAGTTAAAGATTCCAACTATTGGCATAGGGGCGGGCAAGGATTGCGATGCCCAGGTATTAGTTTGGACAGATCTAATGGGAGTAACCCAAAATCCACCTAAGCTGGCTAAGGCATACCGGAATTTACGTAAAGAGATGACCGATGCTGCACAAGAGTTTGCTAAAGATGTCGCTGCTGGCACTTTTCCCACCAGTGATCAGAGTTTTAATTAGTAATTACCCCAATTTACGGGGTATCGGGCATTAAAATTGGCAGAAATTAGCCAAAAATTGCCCCAAAAATTGCAATTATTAATAATTTTTCCAACTTTTTAGGTAAAAACTCAAAAATCAACCAAAAAATTAACTCACCAGTAGATTTTCGGTAATTGTTGGCACAATTTTGGGTAATTTTTAGACAAAAAACAGATAAAAATTATTAAAAATAAATTTGCGACACGCTTCGTTAATTTTGCCAAATAAGTGGAAAGTTTTGCCATTTAGTGCCACGCTTATCCATGAAAC
>CAZKNQ010000220.1:0-1611 GCA_964554225.1 uncultured Candidatus Planktophila sp. | reverse complement strand
AGTGCAACGCTTCCCATGCGTTAAAGGTTACTCGGGTTTGCGACCCTGGCGCAGTAAGCCGAAGGTAACTGCATCTTCAAGTGCCATTGCAGATGCGGCGATCACGTTTTCGTGAACTCCAACGGTGTTCCATTCGCCTTTACCATCTGAAGTTTCTACAAGCACGCGGGTGATCGCACCTGTGCCAAGGCGACCTTCGAGAATACGTACTTTGTAATCAGTAAGTTCTAGAACTTCGAGTTCTGGATATAACTGCTTAAGACCAGAGCGAAGTGCGTTATCGAATGCGTTAACTGGGCCGTTTCCTGAACCTGAGCAAGAGATCTCTTTGCCTTGCGCGGTTACAGTTACTTCAGCCTTAGTGACAATGCTCTGATCCTCAGCGCGTTCGACAGTGGTTAACCAATGTTCAATAGTGAAAAATGAAGGACGCTTTCCAGATACTTCTTCAAGCAAAAGTAGTTCGAATGAAGCATCTGCTGCTTCGAAGGTGAAGCCGCGAGATTCCATCTCCTTTACGCGATCAACGATGCGACCAACCAGCTCGCGATCACCACCGAGATCTACGCCAAGTTCTTGTGATTTCAGTTCAATAGATGCGCGGCCAGCCATATCGGAAACCAGCATGCGCATATCGTTTCCGACAGATGCCGGATCTTCATGTTGATATAAGAATGGATCAACCTTGATAGCCGATGCATGTAGACCAGCCTTGTGTGCAAATGCGGAGACGCCAACATATGGCTGGCGACCTGATGGAGAAATATTGGTTACTTCAGCAATGGCGTGTGAGATTCGGAAAGATTCGCGAAGTGCGTTTGGCGGCAAGACCAACTGCTTCTTCTTTAGTTCGAGGTTGGCGATAATTGTTACGAGATCGGCGTTACCGGTTCGTTCACCGTAACCGTTAAGAGTGCCTTGCACGTGTGTGGCGCCTGCAGCAACAGCGGCCATTGAGTTTGCGACAGCGCACCCAGTGTCGTTATGGCAATGGATTCCGATGCGTGCGGAAGTTGCAGTCAAAACGTCATGAACAACATCGGCAATTTCATCAGGCAACGCGCCACCGTTGGTATCGCAGAGCGCAGCAACATCGGCGCCTGCTTCCATAGCAACGCGGATTACTTCAAGTGCGTAATCGCGATTTGCGCGGTAGCCATCAAAGAAGTGTTCGGCATCTAGAAATACGCGCTGTCCTTCTTGGCGAAGGTGGGTTACTGAATCGCGGATCATCGCGAGGTTTTCTTCGAGCGTTGTCTTAAGTGCAAGATCAACGTGGCGATCAAAAGACTTTGCAACCAAGGTTACTGCTGGTGCACCGCTATCGCGTAGTGCGCCAAGCAATACATCGTCTGCGGCTTTAACGTTTGGGCGACGAGTAGCGCCAAATGCCACAAAGGTGGCGTTTTTTAGCTTTAACTCTTTCTTGGCAAGGGCAAAGAATTCTGTGTCCTTTGGGTTAGCACCAGGCCTGCCGCCTTCAATAAATCCAACGCCAAGATCATCTAGATGACGAGAAATAGTTAACTTGTCGTGAACAGAAAGATTTAAGCCCTCTTGCTGTGCGCCATCACGAAGTGTGGTGTCATAAATATAAAAAGCATCAGAGAT
>CAZKNQ010000219.1:1053-1629 GCA_964554225.1 uncultured Candidatus Planktophila sp. | reverse complement strand
GAAAATTCGATATCTGCGTTGCGGTAATAAATTGCACGATTATTAAATCCACCAGCATTTGTGGCATCTAGGCAGTTAATTGCTAAGAAGTAACTAAATAAGACATCGACTTCGCCAGCGCCTTTATCGTCCACACTGCGCCATTCATCTTCAGTATTAACGAGTCCCCCACGCCATCCAACTGCGCTGTATTCGCCCTTACTGAGTTCGGCAAGCACTGGTGTCATGGCATCGCCAGTAAACCGCGTTGATGGATCCATGATCACCAAGTATTTAGAAGAGATATTTTTAAGTAGTGCGTTGGCGTTCTCGCCCCAACCAAAATTTTCATTAATGGAGATTAATTGGAATTGCGTATCAATCTCATCAGCAAGTTCGGCTGGGTCTCCAACTACTAAAGCAATGACTGGTGTCTTTGTGTGTGCCTTTATGGTGCGCACAGTTTCGGCTGCATCTGCCGCAAATCCATCAACGATCATGGCAATTGCAATATCGCCGCTTATCTTGATGATCGTTGATGGGGCGCAAGTCGCGAGTGGATGCAAAGATCGGAAAGCGTTCGTGTAAGGAAAGAGT
>CAZKNQ010000219.1:0-1043 GCA_964554225.1 uncultured Candidatus Planktophila sp. | reverse complement strand
GCCGCAAATCCATCAACGATCATGGCAATTGCAATATCGCCGCTTATCTTGATGGGGCGCAAGTCGCGAGTGGATGCAAAGGTTGGAAAGCGTTCTTTCGCCCGAAATTCATAGCCACCAGCAACATCGATTACTTCAAATCCAAGTGCCGCTATTTGGTCACGGAGTTGATCTGCTTTTGCAAAATCCTTCGCAGCACGCGCATCTAATCTTTCCTGCGCTAACTCTTCTTTGCTTTTAGAAGTCATTTCTTAATTACGACAGCCTTGGCCATACCCAGCACTTTAACTCCGGCAGAGGTGGCAACGAGATCTACTTTGATTTGATCGCCTGAAACTTCAGTGACTGTTCCGTTGATTGTTAAGTCAACTTTTTCACCTGCTGGGACGATTACCGGTTTGATAAAGCGAGCGCCAAATTCTTTTACACTGGTGGTGCCGCCAGACCAATCGGTGACATATTTACCAACGAGAGCCATAGTCAACATTCCGTGGGCGATAACGTTAGGCAGACCAACGGAGACCGCGAACTCTTCGCTCTGGTGAATTGGGTTTTGGTCACCTGATGCATCGGCATAAGCCTTGAGCATCTGGCGATCGATCAGCACGACTCGCTCTGGAATTGCGTAGCCAACTTCAATCTTTGTTGTCATGCGCGCACCACCAGAGTCGACCAAGAGGAGACAACTAATTCGGCGCCGCGATGAAGATCCGAGCGCACGCAAACGATCTCGTTGCCGGCAGCTACGCGATAGCTTTCAATAGTTGCAGAGCAGCTAAGTGAATCCCCGGCCTTAACTTGGGCGAAGATTTCAAACTTTTGATCACCATGGACAAGGCGCGACCAATCCAAACCGATTTCAGGTTTGGTGAGAATATTTTGGAATTGATCGAGAGAAATGCGGATCGTAAATGTTGGTGGTGCAATAGATGTATCGGTCTCGCCAATTACGGCAGCAAAGGCATCGATTTCTGATTGTGAAATGGAGATGGAATCAGCACCAGCGAAGGTGCGCCCGACAGAATCGGGTGCGAGCATTAGCG
>CAZKNQ010000218.1:0-1666 GCA_964554225.1 uncultured Candidatus Planktophila sp. | reverse complement strand
ATCGCCAGATGCCACGTCAATAACGCGGAATGGGATCTCCATTGCATTTAGGAAATCTTTCTCCCACTGCAGCAGACGCTTATGTTCTTCCTTGGCATCTTCTGGTTTACAGAAAGAGAACATTTCAACTTTATCGAATTGGTGAACACGAATAATTCCGCGCGTATCTTTTCCGTAACTACCTGCTTCGCGACGGAAGCAAGATGAATAACCGGCATAACGCATAGGAAGTTTTTCAGCCGGTAAGACTTCATCCATGTGATATGCAGCAAGTGGAACTTCACTTGTACCAACTAAGTAATAGTCATCTTTTTCAAGATGATAAACATTTTCTGCTGCTTGTCCAAGAAAGCCAGTGCCTTCCATCGCGGCAGGCTTAACAAGAACTGGTGGAATTACAGGTGTGAATCCAGCCTTTAGCGCGCTTTGAATTGCGAAGTTAACGAGCGCAAATTCGAGCATCGCACCAACGCCAGTTAAATAGTAAGAACGTGATCCAGAAACTTTGGCGCCACGTTCGGTGTCTATTGCACCAAGCAACTTTCCAAGTTCAACGTGATCTTTTGCTTCAAAACCATCTTTAGCAAAATCACGTGGGGTGCCAATATGTTCAATGGTTACGAAATCTGCTTCGCCGCCGATAGGTGCTTCAGGATCCAATAAGTTAGAAAGTTGCATGACCAAAGCATTTGCCTTGGTTTCAATTTCTGCGCGCTTAGCATCTGCGGCCTTCACCTTGTCAGCTAACGCTTTAGCGTTTTCTAATAAAGCAGCCTTTTCGTCGCCTTTTGCGGCTCCGACTGATTTAGAAAGCGTGTTCTGCTCGGCTCGAAGAGTTTCGAATTCGGTTATTGCAGCACGACGTACATCATCGATAGCAAGTACTTGATCAACGATTGTGACATCTTCGCCGCGACCCTTTTGAGATGCGCGAACTAAATCTGGGTTCTCGCGCAGGAATTTGATATCGATCATGCTTTAACGCACCTCTCGTGGGTATGAACCTAGGAATCTAATGTCATCACATATCTCGCGAAGCTCGGCGATGCTGCCTCCGACTGCTTCATCGTTGATATGTCCTTCGACATCAATAATGAAATGGTAGTGACCGAGTTCGCGACCGGTTGGACGACTCTGGATGAAAGTTAAGTTAACGCTGCGCTTGGCAAAGACCTGCAGGATCTCAAGAAGGGCACCAGCGTGGTCGATATCGATAAAGACCGCCATTGAGGTGCGATCGTGGCCGGTTGGTTCAGGAATCCAGCCCGGTTTCTGTGCGCAGATGAAGCGCGTAACCGCGCCTACATTGTCGCCAATATCTTCGGCCAGAATTTCTAATCCGAAGTGCTGCGCTGCAACGTTTGAAGCGATGGCGGCATCGAGTTCACCTTTACTTACTAATTCAGCTGCAGCAGAAGTTGAGTTTGTTGGAACGACTTCGGC
Organism: uncultured Candidatus Planktophila sp.; assembly: GCA_964554225.1. GTDB lineage: Bacteria > Actinomycetota > Actinomycetes > Nanopelagicales > Nanopelagicaceae > Planktophila. The sequence continues at coordinate 223 of CAZKNQ010000218.1, read as the reverse complement.
GTGCGGATAATTTTTGGCAACATATGCGCGGCATTGGGATTCGGCGTGTGAGTGTGTACCAATTCTCTTGATCTCTTTCGATCCGGCCTTAGCCATCAACGCAAATGTGACAGGCAAAGTGACTTCACCAGCGATGGTAAGTGGATCTCCTGTGGCTAATTCATCCAACGTGCGCGCAACAACGCCTTCTACAGAATTTTCAATTGGTACAAGTGCGTAATCT
>CAZKNQ010000217.1:0-1674 GCA_964554225.1 uncultured Candidatus Planktophila sp. | reverse complement strand
CGCCCACTGCCTCAACTCGCGATAACGGTGGATTCCGAGGGATACTTGGTCGCACAGAATCCATTTAACGAACCGGTCGGACCTAGCTTCTGGGAGCGCTCATCATGACAGCACGTGAAAGAATCGCAGGCAGCGTAGCGAATTACGTTGACGAAAGAACTGGCGCTGCCAAATGGATGAAGAAGAATTTAACTAAAGTCTTCCCAGATCACTGGTCATTTCTTCTTGGTGAGATTGTTCTCTACTCGTTCATCATCCTATTGCTTTCAGGAACTTATTTAACTTTTTGGTTTGACCCATCACAGCGCGAAGTTATTTATGAAGGTAGCTACGAACCGCTTCAAGGTATCGAAATGTCAGCTGCATACGCATCAACTTTAGATATCTCTTTTGAGGTTCGCGGTGGTCTGTTAATGCGCCAGATCCATCACTGGTCAGCGCTAATCTTTATCGCTGGCATGGTTGTCCACTTAATGCGCGTTTACTTCACTGGTGCATTTCGCAAGCCGCGTGAATTTAACTGGATTATCGGTGTTGGACTTCTAACTCTAGGAATTGTTGAAGGCTTCCTTGGTTATTCACTTCCTGATGATCTACTTTCAGGAACTGGAATTCGTATCGCCGAAGCTATTATTCAAGCCTTGCCTGTAGTCGGTTCTTACCTTGCGTTCTTTGCATTCGGTGGCGCCTTCCCAGGTGAAGCTTTTATTCCACGTATCTACACCGTGCACGTACTTCTCTTGCCGGGCGCATTCCTTGCTCTGATTACCGTTCACTTGATGTTGGTCTGGTACCAGAAGCACACTCAATATCCTGGTCCAGGTCGCACTGAGAAGAATGTTGTTGGTTACCCGCTTCTCCCGGTTTACATGGCCAAGGCTGGCGGATTCTTCTTCATTGTCTTCGGAGTTACAGCATTCCTCGGCGCAGTTGCATCCATCAACCCAGTCTGGTTATTTGGTCCCTACACGCCTGGGCAAGTAACTGCAGGCTCACAGCCCGACTGGTACATGGGTTGGCTCGATGGCCTAGTTCGTATGGCTCCCCCAATTGAGAGCTACATCTTCGGTTACACAATTTCCTGGAACATTTTGATTCCAGCGTTAATTGTTCCTGGCATCTTATTTACCGGAATGGCGCTATATCCATTTATTGAAAGTTGGATAACAGGAGATAAGCGCGAGCACCACCTGCTTGATCGTCCACGTAATGCGCCAAACCGCACAGCGCTCGGAGTAATGTCAATTACTTTTATGTTGGTTGCTCTGATCAATGGTGGTAACGACATTATTGCGACAACCTTTGATCTAACAATCAACCAGATCATGTGGTTCTCACGTATCGGAATCTTCGTGCTTCCACCAATTGCTTTCGTGATCACCAAGCGCCTCTGCTTATCGCTACAACGCGCTGATCGCGAACTAGTTCTACATGGTCGTGAGACTGGACGTTTGGTAATGATGCCGCATGGCGAGTTCGTTGAAGTACACGAGCCAATCTCACCCGAGAAGGCTTGGTTACTGACTCAACATGAGCAAGTTCCACCACTAGCTCTTGAAGAATACGATGCCAGTGGCGTACGTCGCCCTCAGGCGCTAAAGAATAAGTTGCGTGCGCGGATGAGTAAAGCGCATGCAGTTTCTATTCCGAAGGCTACTGCTGAAGATCTAAAGC
>CAZKNQ010000216.1:0-1704 GCA_964554225.1 uncultured Candidatus Planktophila sp. | reverse complement strand
TTTAGCACCCGATGATCCACTTCGTGGCGTCTATATTGTTTATGGATGGCTCGGTTGGTTGCAAGAAGGTTTGTTAGCAGCGCTTATGGATGAAAGTTAACGTGAAAGTTAACTTGAAAGTAAATATGAGAGTTAGGATACGACTCTTATGTCACTAACTATTTCTAGAGCTTTCGTCGATGCAATAATTGAGCAATCTCGTGCTGAATACCCAGATGAATGCTGTGGCGTAATACTTGGTCCGATTGGCAAAGGCTCGCCAGAGCGTTTGAAACCGATGATTAACGCGGCGCACTCGCCAACTTTCTATGAATTTGATCCCAAAGATTTATTGGCGCTCTATCGCGAAGTAGACGATAACGATGAGGAAATAGTTGTTATCTATCACTCGCACACTGAGACCGAAGCCTTTCCGTCCCGCACGGATATTGCATACGCGGGTGAACCGGGTGCGCACTATGTCTTGGTTTCTAGTCGCAAAGAGATTGCACCTGCAATTGAATTCCGTTCTTTCCGAATAATTGATGGAGTTGTCACTGAGGAAGAAGTTTCAATTACCGATTAGAGCAAAACTTGGACATAATAAGTACATGAGCATCGATGTACGTATCCCAACAATTCTTCGTCCCTTTACCAAGGATCAAAAAGCGGTAACCGCAACGGGAACAACCCTTAGCGCCGTTATCTCAGATCTCGATGCGCAGTATCCAGGAATTGGTGATCGTCTCCTTGAAAACGGCGCGCTCCGCCGCTTTATCAATATCTATGTAAATGATGAAGATGTTCGCTTTCTCGGAAGTTTAGAAGCGCCAGTTAAAGATGGTGATTCAGTAACAATTCTCCCGGCTGTCGCTGGCGGTTAAATTGTCGCGTTACGAATCACTTGAGGCATCGGTAGGAAATACACCACTAATCGGGTTACCTCGCCTTTCTCCTGCGCCAAATGTTCGCCTCTGGGCGAAGATGGAAGATCGCAATCCAACTGGCTCGATTAAAGATCGAACAGCGATTTCCATGATTAACGAAGCTGAAAAGAGTGGCCAGTTAAAACCTGGAGCCACAATTTTGGAACCAACTAGCGGTAATACCGGAATCTCACTTGCGATGGCGGCAAAAGTTCGAGGTTATAAATTAATTTGCGTAATGCCAGAGAACACAAGTCCAGAACGTCGCCAACTCCTTGAAATGTGGGGCGCAAAGATCATTTCATCTCCAGCTGCTGGAGGTTCTAACGAAGCGGTGCGCGTTGCTAAAGACTTAGCAGCGCAGAATCCCGATTGGGTTTTCCTATATCAATACGGAAACCCTGCAAATACCAAGGCACATTACGAAGGCACTGGTCCAGAGATATTTAACGATCTACCTACTATTACTCACTTCGTAGCAGGACTTGGAACTACCGGAACTTTGATGGGCGCCGGTCGCTATCTACGCGAGCAGAACCCTGATGTTCAAATTATCGCGGCGGAACCACGTTACGGTGAAGTTGTATACGGGCTAAGAAATATTGATGAAGGTTTTGTCCCAGAGTTGTATGACGCATCTGTTCTTACTCGTCGCTTTTCAGTAGGCGCAGAAGATTCAGTTCGTCGTGTCCGCGAGCTACTTGAAGTAGAAGGAATTTTTGCCGGTATTTCAACAGGTGCAATTTTGCATGCGGCGATCGCAATGGGTAATGAGGCCCTTGCTGCAGGACGCGATGCA
>CAZKNQ010000215.1:0-1715 GCA_964554225.1 uncultured Candidatus Planktophila sp. | reverse complement strand
GAATTGCATCCATCAACATTTCTGGACGTGGTGGACAACCTGGAAGATAAATATCAACTGGTACTACGTGGTCAACGCCTTGCACGATTGCGTAGTTGTTAAACATTCCGCCAGATGATGCACATGCACCCATTGCGATAACCCACTTTGGCGCTGCCATTTGATCATAAATCTGGCGAAGCACTGGAGCCATCTTGTTTGAAACGCGACCGGCAACGATCATTAAATCTGCTTGACGTGGGGATGCGCGGAAAACTTCCATACCAAAACGTGCGAGATCGTAACGACCTGCACCTGCAGCCATCATCTCAATTGCGCAACATGCCAAACCGAAAGTTGCTGGCCAAAGGGAATTTTTACGCATATAACCTGCAAGTTTTTCAACTGAGGTTAAAACGATTCCGCTTGGTAACTTCTCTTCTAATCCCACTCGAGGCCTCCGCGACGCCATACATATGCAAATGCAACGAAGACTGTTCCGATAAAGATCGCCATTTCGACTAAGCCAAATAGTCCAAGTTGATCAAAGGTGACAGCCCATGGATATAAGAAAACGATTTCAATATCAAAGATGATGAAGAGCATCGCAGTTAGGAAGTACTTAACTGGAAAACGTCCACCTTGTGCTGCTTGCGGTGAAGGTTCGATTCCGCACTCGTAAGCTTCGAGCTTTGCGCGGTTGTAACGAGCGGGTCCGGTAACAGCGGCTGCGGCAAGCGAGAAAATTGCGAAGCCAAAACCAACGGCTGCGATAGCCAGAATCGGAATATATGGATTACCGGTCACAAGCGAAATCCTAAGGTGGCCATGGGGGTGGTCGTGACCGTTAGGCCTTTACGCCTCTGTGAACTGCAACAACCCCGAAAGTTAAGTTCTGCCAACCGACTTGGCTCCATCCCGCGGCCTCGATCTTGGCAGCGAGCGCCTGCTGATTTGGCCAGGCCCGGATCGATTCGGCCAAGTAGATATAGGCATCTGGGTTAGATGAAGTCCGCTTTGCGATCGCGGGCAGGGCGCGCATCAAGTAATTGGTATAGATCGTGCGGAAGGGGCGCCAGGTTGGGCTAGAAAATTCGGCTATAACGATCCGGCCGCCCTTTTTCGTCACACGTAGGGCTTCCCCAAGGGCTTTATCTACATCCGAGGTGTTGCGCAGACCGAAAGAGATGGTCACGACATCAAATTCGCCATCGGCAAAAGGCAGATTTAGAGCATCGGCAAAGGTAAAGGGCAGGTGGGGACGCACTCTTCGGCCGGCAGCCAACATTCCTTCAGAGAAATCGGCTGGAATCACATCGGCGCCAGCGGCGGCTAGGGGTTCAGAACTCGATCCCGTACCTGCAGCTAGATCGAGGATCTTCATCCCAGGCTTTGGAGCGATGATCGCGGTGGTTGCGCGGCGCCAAGCTTTGGTCCGACCCAGGCTGAGTAGATCATTTACGAGGTCATAGCGCTTGGCCACCCCATCGAACATTGCGGCAACTTCTTCGGGATTTTTATCCATATTTGCGCGCGACATAGGCGAAGTCTCTCGCAATAGTAGGCTCCTCCACAACTTTTAAATTTATCGGATGAGGTAAAACCGATAGATTAATTAACTATGGCGCCCCTAATCCCCGTCAATACTGCGCGCCTGGGCGAGCACTTACCACTGCTGGAGCTACTTCCAGATAGCGCACCTGTTACTTGGGTTCGTGGTGGCGATGGTTTGGTTG
>CAZKNQ010000214.1:0-1743 GCA_964554225.1 uncultured Candidatus Planktophila sp. | reverse complement strand
ACTTCATGTTCATGGTTCATTTCTAAGCCTTTGGCTTCACGATGTAACTATGCGCCACACTCAAATTCTTTCGGCTAGCATCCTTACTTCTCGCCGCTAGAAAGTACTCGACTTTTGCTTGTGATGGCGCAACAGTTACTCGCACATGTCCAGAATTAGGTGCCTTCGTTCCACTTTTATAAGCATCATCATTAAACATCGAGAATGTGTCATCTGCTGGATTCGGCATCGATTGGTAGATCAATCCATCTCGTTCTTGCGTACAGTAAATATGGTCATGCCCTTGAAAGAATATTGAAACTTTGTTCTTCACCATTAGGTCATGAACAGGTAATTCCCAATTTGGACGCTCCTTGGCAAATGTTGATTGGCCCTTTGGGTCTTTTCCTCCCCACTCATAATTGGTGGACACTTCGATGCCACCTCGGCCCGTACCTAAAACGTGATGAGCAAATACAAATTTAAATTTTGCATTACTGGTTTCAAGAGTCTTTTTCAACCAGGCATATTGCTCATCACCAATTCCCACATTCCAAAGGTTTGTTACTTTTCCATTTCCTTTAGGCGCGGAGGCAACGGTTGCGGAATCGGGAACGACCGCTAAAGGAGAAGCTGCTCCTTTTTTGTTTCCCCCACCACTCTTAGTGGTAGCCGGGTCTTCAACACCTGCAACATTATCTACGGGGTTATTTGAGTGCCAATATGGATCAAGCGTTACAAATAGCGCATCTCCCCAAGTCCACGCGTAATAGTCGCGAGGAAGTCCCACTCCAGGAATCGGTGTTGAATTTCCTGAATAGAAATTGTCTGGTGCAGGAAGTGGGTAATACTTTAAACGTGCATTACCAGCCAAAACTGCAGGGTTCGTTTCTGTCCCATCCAACAAATACGCAGCCGCTTGTTCATGATTACCATTAATTAAAAACAGAGGAACAGAACTTGTTGCAGTTGTTAACCAGTTTCGATGGGTACTATAAATCTTTTCAATATTTGTTTTATTAGCTTGTCCTTTACCGATAAGTGGATCAATGCTGAAGTCATCGCCCATCATTATGTGAAAATCTGGTTGCTGAGCAGCAATATTGGCAAGAGTTATTCCATAAAGTTCAGAATTGAACATCTTGCCGGCACGCTCTGGGTGCGTGTCTCCATGAACTGAGAAACTAAAGGTAGATCCTGCCTTGCGGGCTGTGGTAAATGAATACTGCTTTCCATTTATAAAATTTGAGTCCGATTCACCTTTGTAATTGACTCGGTAGTACACCTTTGTTCCAGCACGTAAACCTTTAATGTCAAAGACAGCAGGATTATTTGGAGCTGTTTGCAATTGAGAAGTCTTGCCTGAGTAGCGTGTCTTTGACGTTCCATACTCAACGAAGGTTGTGATTGGTTGCGACGATAAAACACTCACTGCAATTGAGGTGTTGGTTGGCCGACCTAAAACTTGGGTAATTACTGGGGCGGTAACCCCAAGGGCTTTACCTATTGAAGTTCCGGCAACCGCTGTTGTAACCGCCATTAAAAATAAGGATCTACGGGTAATAGGAGCCTTTGCCCATGACTTCATCAAATACGATGAGTTATTTTCCATTCCTAGACTTTAGGTGAGGTATAGCTAGCCCACCATAATTATTTCTTTAGAAAACCCGAGTAAAGTCCTGTGAATATAAATCGCCGCCTAATAATTGAAGAAGAGTCGCCCTATAAGCCGGATCCTGTCGTTCTTGCGAACGGATCACCATC
>CAZKNQ010000213.1:0-1751 GCA_964554225.1 uncultured Candidatus Planktophila sp. | reverse complement strand
GAGAAGGCAAACAAGGAGACAGCAGAGAAGGCAAAGGCAGCTCTCGAAGCAGCTGGCGCAAAGGTCACACTCAAATAAGTTCAGCGTAAAAAAGCCCGGTCCCCTCGTGGGGCCGGGCTTTTTTCTTCCACAATTGCCTGACAAAGGGGAGGGTTTGGGGGTATAAGCGGCCGGTTGGACAGGCCAAGGGGGTGAGCGATACCCTTGCCGTTCGCATAAATCTTCTATGGTCAGGGCATATAGCGGCTGAGACCTAATAGTTGTGCGTTCTCGCACTTTGTGAATCGACATTGTTAAAAAAATAATGTCGTAAGTAAACATTGTCTGGAAGGACATCTCTTGGCCGCGAAAAAGAATTCTGTAGCTCCGCAACGTATTTCATTCGCCAAGATCCGCGAACCCCTAGAAGTTCCAAACCTATTAGCGCTCCAAGTTGAGAGCGTTGACTGGCTATTGGGTAACGACTTGTGGCGTTCACGTCTTGCGCAATCAACAAATACAAATCGTGGAGAACTTCCATCAAAATCAGGTTTAGAAGAAATCTTCGAGGAAATTTCTCCGATCGAAGATTTCCAGGGCACTATGTCGCTTTCATTCCGCGATCACCGCTTCGAGCCACCTAAGTATTCAATCGAAGATTGCAAAGAACGCGATATGACTTACTCGCAGCCACTCTTCGTGACTGCTTAATTCACCAACAACGAAACCGGTGAAATTAAGTCACAGACAGTCTTCATGGGTGACTTCCCTGTAATGACAAAGCGCGGAACATTTGTAATTAACGGAACCGAGCGCGTTGTTGTTTCACAGCTCGTACGTTCACCAGGAGTTTACTTCGAACGCACAATCGAAAAGACATCCGATAAAGATGTATTCACTTCAAAAATTATCCCAAGCCGCGGCGCTTGGCTTGAATTCGAAGTTGATAAGAAAGATCTTGTTGGTGTTCGCATCGACCGTAAGCGTAAGCAATCTGTAACTGTCTTCTTGAAGGCACTCGGTTGGACTGAAGAACAAATTCTTGAAGAGTTTGGTGACTTCGAATCAATGCGTGCAACTCTTGAAAAAGATACAGTCAAGACACAAGATGAAGCGCTGCTAGATATCTACCGCAAGCTTCGTCCGGGCGAGCCACCAACTAAGGAAGCTGCTCAAAACCTTATCGAGAACCTCTATTTCAATGTAAAGCGCTATGACTTGGCCAAGGTCGGTCGCTTTAAGGTAAATAAGAAGCTCGGTCTTGATCAAGAGCTTTCACAGAGCATTCTTACAATCTCTGACATCGTTGCAACGCTTCGCTACCTGGTAGCGCTTCACCGCGGCGATCTCACCATGGATTACGGCCGCGAAGTTCGCGTTGAAAAGGACGATATCGATCACTTCGGTAACCGTCGTCTTCGCACCGTCGGTGAGTTAATCCAGAACCAAGTTCGCATCGGTCTATCTCGCATGGAACGTGTTGTTCGCGAACGTATGACAACTCAAGATGTAGAAGCAATTACTCCTCAGACTTTGATCAACATCCGTCCGGTTGTTGCATCGATCAAGGAGTTCTTCGGAACATCTCAACTCTCACAGTTCATGGATCAGACAAATCCACTTTCAGGTCTTACACATAAGCGTCGTCTTTCAGCGCTTGGACCTGGTGGTTTATCTCGTGACCGTGCGGGCTTCGAAGTTCGTGACGTTCACCCATCTCACTACGGACGTATGTGCCCAATCGAAACTCCTGAAGGACCAAACATTGGTCT
>CAZKNQ010000212.1:0-1759 GCA_964554225.1 uncultured Candidatus Planktophila sp. | reverse complement strand
CCGAAGGCATCTCTAAATTTGCTAAAGAATCCTTGCTCTAGGCCCTTAATCTTTACATCGCCAGGCTTTTCGCCACGTGCCGCAGCGAATTTACGGAGAAGTTCTTCTTGTTCGCGATTTAACTTATGTGGAGTCTGCACCTCAACGTGAACGATTAAATCTCCGCGGGTTGCAGCGCGCAGGCGAGTCATACCTTTGCCACGTACAGGAATCGTTGACCCGCTCTGAGTTCCGGCGCGAACTTCTACTTCGATCTCGCCATCTAAACATTCAACTTTAACTTTTGTGCCAAGAGCAGCTGCTGCGAATGAGACTTCGATAGCAACGTGCAGGTTGTGGCCATCGCGAATTAAGAATGGGTGTTCTGCTTCAACGATTTCAACATATAAATCTCCTGCAGGACCGCCCCCGGCGCCAACTTCACCGCGACCAGCGAGTTGAATACGGTTACCAGTTTCAACACCCGCTGGAATCTTGACGTTGATATTTTGACGAGCGCGTACGCGACCATCGCCAGCGCATTCGCGACAAGGGTTTTGAATGACGCTGCCAAAGCCCTGACATGCAGAACATGGGCGCGAAGTCATAACTTGTCCCAAGAAAGAACGCTGAACTTGTTGGGTTTCTCCTCGTCCTTTACAGACCTGACACATCGCAGGTGCTGAAGCATCAGCAGAGCCTTGTCCGTTGCACTTGGTACACGCGACCGCGCTTTCAACTGAAATGTCACGCTCGGTTCCGAAGCAGGCTTCATGGAAATCAACTTCAACGCGAATTAAGGCATCTTGACCCTGGCGCATACGTGGACGTGGTCCGCGATTTCCTCCGCCACCGAAGAAGGCATCCATGATGTCGCTAAATCCGCCGCCGCCGAAGCCTCCACCAAAACCACCGAAACCAGATCCACCCATGTCGTATGACTGGCGCTTCTGCGGATCACTTAATACTTCATAGGCGGCAGTAACTTCTTTAAATTTATCTTGCACCGCAGGATCTGGATTCACATCGGGGTGTAGCTCTCGCGCAATTTTGCGATAGGCCTTTTTTATCTCATCTGAACTAGCGCCGCGATCAACACCGAGTGTTTGATAAAGATCAGACATTTAATTGTGGCCTTCCGAGATGTAACGCCCTATGTAGCGAGCAACTGCGGATACTGCAGCCATTGAACCTGCGTAATCCATACGTGTTGGTCCAAGAATACCAAGTGCGCCAACAGGTGATTCGGATGCACCGTAGCCAACTGTTACAAGGGAAGTTTGACGTAAATTGCTCTCACTTTGTTCGCCGCCGATGCGCACCTTAATAGTGTCGTTAGCATCGCCAAGTAAGCGCAGTAGAACAACTTGTTCTTCAAGTGCTTCCAAAATTGGTGATAACGATGTTCCTAAATCTTCTCCCGAACGAGCCAAGTTAGCGGTTCCAGAAATAGTCATCTTTTCAAGGCCCGGGGCTTCACCGATCATAGGGTGAGTAATTACGGCAACCTGTTTGGTTAGATCTGCTAACAATTTGGCTGATCTCTTCATCAACTGTTCTAAGTTATTTGCTTCATCTAAAAAGGTTTCAATCGCCCGACGTTCGGCAGTTGATAGTGGCTTAACAGTTGCCAACTTATCAACGAAGACTCGATAACCAAGGTCAGTTGGAATACGCCCAGCAGATGTATGAGGATGGGTGATTAACCCTTCATCTTCCAGAACGGCCATCTCGTTGCGGATAGTTGCTGGTGATATACCTAGAGATGTCTTATCCGCGA
>CAZKNQ010000211.1:0-1785 GCA_964554225.1 uncultured Candidatus Planktophila sp. | reverse complement strand
TTTAAACCTTGAGGTAACGGCGGAGCGTGATCAGTGAGGCAATAGTAGAAACGGTGAATCCTGCGAGTAGTAACCAAGCAGATGCGATCCAGACTTCATTCCAACCAAAGAAGTTGGTGAAGGTGAGTAGTGGTGCAACCTTGGAATCAACCACGCTCTTTAGCCCCGCCAACAAGCCAGTGGCGAATCCCCAACCAATCAGGGCTGAGAAAATACCTTCAAGCAAGAATGGAAGTTGGATAGACCAGGAAGATGCTCCAACGAGTTTCATAACACCGGTTTCGCGGCGGCGGTTAAAGGCTGCAATACGCAAGGTGTTTGAGATCAAAAGACCAGCAGTTAGTACAGAGAAGAGACCAACAAGAAGTGCGCCATTGCGCAGCACGTTTAGAAGTTTAAAGAACTTTTCTAAGATAGTGCGTTGATCCTGAACAACATCTACTCCGGGACGACCGGAGAATGCACTTACTACCACTGCGAATTGCGTTGGATCCTTCAACTTAACGCGAAATGACTCTGGCAATTGATCGGCCGTTACGTTTTGGGCAATTGCAGAATCTTTAAATCGCTCTTGGAAACGTGTGTATGCCTCAGATTGTGATTCGTAGAAAACGCTCTGCACAACTGGAAGTGCATCTAAATCTGATTTAATCGCAAGGCGTTGCTCAGGAGTAACTACTCCGCCAGAACAGCTTGGTGATTCAGATAAAGTTCCGCACAAGTAAACGGATACTTCGATCTTGTCGTACCAATAATCTTTCATCGCATTTACTTGGGCATTTGAAAGAAGTCCAATGCCAAGAAGGGATAGCGAGATCGCAGTTGTAACAATGACCGCAAAAGTCATTGTTAGGTTACGGCGTAGCCCAATCCGGACTTCGCTAAATAAGAATCCTGCGCGCATGTCTTTACCCTAGCCTGTGTATCCGTAAACGCCACGAACCTGGTCACGAATAACATGGCCAGCATCTAATTCGATAACGCGCTTGCGCATCTGATCCACAATGCCGGCATCGTGGGTAGCCATCAAAACAGTGGTGCCTTCGCGATTAATGCGATCGAGCAACTTCATGATGCCAACTGATGTAGCTGGGTCAAGGTTTCCGGTCGGTTCATCGGCGATGATGATCGCCGGGCGGCTCACGTACGCACGAGCGATAGCTACGCGCTGTTGTTCTCCACCTGAAATCTCAGTCGGCATGCGATCTGCCTTATCTTCTAAACCAACGAGTTCAAGCACTTCTGGAACTTCGCGGGCAATCTCTTTCTTGGAATAACCAAGGACGTGCAAAGTGAAGGCTACGTTTTCGGAAATTGTTTTATTCTGCAACAAACGGAAATCTTGAAAGACAGTTCCAACTTGGCGACGTAGATCAGGAATCTTATGGTTTGGAAGTTGCCCTAAATCTTTTCCAGCAACATGGATAACGCCTTGAGTTGGGCGCTCTTCGCGAAGGATCAAACGAAGGAAAGTTGATTTACCAGAACCTGAAAGACCAACCAGGAAGACAAACTCACCTTTAACAATTTCAAGACTAACTGTATCCAGCGCAGGCTTATCGTTACCGGCGTAAAGCTTCGTCACATTCTCAAAACGAATCACACGAACTCCTTCGTTCTCATTGGGCGCCATGGATATGGGGGAATTTGGCTGCCGTACTGAGACCTAGTTTAGGTATAGATCTGCGAAAAGCGCCTGATATCGGTGCAAATTGCGCGGATTCTCAGGAAATATCACCAGATATTCACGCGTGAATTGCGCTCAATGTGAAAAAAATTACTTGA
>CAZKNQ010000210.1:0-1803 GCA_964554225.1 uncultured Candidatus Planktophila sp. | reverse complement strand
GAGAAAATTCATGGCAGCGCGTTCTGGTTTATAAGTCGTGCGCAGTGCACGAGATGGGATCTGCGAATTCAACTTCCAACTCTCATTCGCAAATCGCTCTTCTGCAGTAGCTCTTGCAGCAACTACCCGATCGCGAATAACTGTGCTGCTTTCTCCGAGTTCGGTCTGTGCCATTTCAGAGCGGCTAACTGGTTCCACTTGTACACGCATATCAATACGATCCATCAAAGGTCCAGATAACTTTCCGAGATAACGCCGTACCGCAAGTGAAGAACAGATACATGCCCGACCTTTACCGGTGAACTTTCCACACGGACAAGGATTCGCGGCAAGTACCAAGAGAAATTGTGCGGGGAAGGTAATGCTGCCAACGCTACGCGCAATCGTGATCGTGCCCGATTCCAACGGCTGGCGCAGTGAATCTAAAACTCCAACTGCGCATTCGGGGGCTTCATCGATAAAGAGAACTCCGTGATGCGCCAGCGAACATGCACCAGGTTTTATCGCATGCGATCCACCGCCAACCATGGCAACACGTGATGCGCTGTGATGAGGCGAAACAATTGGCGCAACTAAAGACATTGGCGAACGAGTTCCAAGAGAACCCGCAATTGAATGTACTGCAGTGACTTCGAGCGCTTGATCAATACCAAGTGCGGGCAAGATTGTTGGCAGCCGCGCTGCGATCATCGTCTTACCCGCACCTGGTGGTCCGATCAAGAGCAAGTGGTGTCCCCCACTTGCTGCTACCTCTGCTGCAAATCGAGCACGTGTTTGACCCGCAACATCGGAGAAATCAGGTTGAATTTCTTCTGTTGAAACTTCTAGATCAAGTTGCGGCGCAGATGTAATTTCTCCGGTTCGCAAGAAACGTAGAACTTGTGCCAGATTTGGAAAAGTAAAGATCTGCATCTGCGTCATTAGCGATGCTTCGCCATAGTTTTCTGGCGAAACAAGTGCGCGCTTGATGCCTGATTTATATGCCGCAATCAGCGCAGGCAATACCCCGCGCACAGAACGGATGCGACCATCAAGTGCTAGCTCGCCCAAGATAACAACGTCTTCGAGTGGTTCTTGGGCAAGTGCACCATGAGCGATCAAGATCGCTAGCGCAATAGATAGATCAAAACCCGAACCGCTCTTTGGTAACCAGGCAGGTGATAGCGAGACAGTGACTTTCTTATTTGGCCATACTTCATTTGAATTAATTAGTGCCGCGCGAACTCGATCGCGAGATTCGTTAAGGGCAGCATCCGGTAATCCAAGTAGCGAATACATCGGCAGACCATCTGCGATATCTACTTCAACGGTGACAATCGCACCGTCGAGGCCATGCAGTGCAACGCAAGTTGTTTGGCCCAGGCTCATAGGATCGCACCTCTATATTCCAAGGTATGCGTCCCATCAACTGCGATGAGAACTGCCACAACATCGATCGCGTATTCACAACCCAAACAACCATGGGTGGCCAGCCAAGCAAGTGCTAAACGTTGCATGCGATGGGCTTTATCGCGATTGATCGCCTCAAAGGGATGGCCAAAGGCAAGTGAAGAACGAGTCTTTACTTCAATAAAGTGAAAAATGCCGTCACTGCTTAGCGAGACAAGATCGATCTCGCCTTCGCGCACTCGCCAATTGCGGTCCAGAATCTCGTCGCCACGCACAGCTAAGTAATCAGCGGTTACTTGTTCGCCAAATGCACCAGTCTTTTGATTATTTTTCTTCTCGCCAACTTTACCCATGGCGCGCAGGTTAGAGAGCAGCCCAGACTGTTAATCCAAAGTTAGAAGCGCTTGTGTGTAA
>CAZKNQ010000209.1:0-1808 GCA_964554225.1 uncultured Candidatus Planktophila sp. | reverse complement strand
CGGACACTTTGGTTTTACCGCAGTCACCTTTTTACTGGTCTTACCTTTGATGCAGGTAATTGTGACAGCCTTTGCAACTGGTTTAGCAGAGGCGCTCGGAGTTGGGGTAGCAGATGCCGTAGGAGTTGGCGCTGGTGCATCTTGTTCAAGTTTTACCTTGATTGTTGGAGATGAATATGTAAATCCACCAGCTGAAAGATAGAGCCAGCCATTCTTTTCACCAAGAATTTCAGTTGCGACCTTCTGATTTCCCTGATCGTTTACTACTGAAAGTTCAGCACGGATAGGTGCGCTCGAAAATCCATATACACAACGAGCAACATCCGAGCGCATAATTAGGTCGTATGTACCAAGGAACTCGTCACCCTTTGTGGTGAAGTGAGGAGCGGCAACCTGATACTCAAGTGTTCCTTCACCCTTATTCAATGAAGGCGGTCCTGCTGAATATTGCGTTGCGTTAGTTGTAACAATTCCAGTTACGCCTTTATCGCCACTAGTAAAGCATTGTGAAGCACCGCGGGTTTCATTTTCATCAAGAGTGCGAACGGACCAAGTACCCATGAGAGTTGTGGCCTTATCCCCCACAAACGGTAGCCAAAGTTTCAATTGATCCATGCCAAATTTGCTTGACGCTGTAGGAGCAATAATCACATTTCTAGTTAGTGGATCTTCGGTGCAAGCGCTACGTCCACATCCCTCTGGGGCTCCGCTTGGATTAGGTGTTCGAAGCGCGACTTCGGGTTTGTAGCCGCCGGTTTTGATGTCGTACTCATCCTTTAGCGCTTGTGGCATCTCTGGATAGCGATACATCTTATAAACAACGGGCACCGCTACAGGGTTTGCTGCAATGTAGAAGGAATACCCACTGCTGATTTCAGTAAATGACACATCTGGCTTTGCAATTCTTCCGTGCAACCAACCCTTGGGCTTATTCTGAAGTTTTAACTTTATATAGAACTTCTTATCCGCAGGGAATGCATATCTTTGCGCACATAGCCTTTCCTTTGCGCTTCCTGCGACACAGAAGCTAGTTCCAGAAAAACCAAAACTTGCAAATCGCCATTGACCGACTGGATGCCCTGATCCACCGTGAGTCTCTTTTGACATACCAGAATCAATTTCCTGAATGGCGTTGTCGCCAGATTCAAGCTTGACTGGATAAATCTCGATATTTAGCGCCTGTAAATCGGCACCTGTTGATTTATTAAGGGTTCCCTGGGTTAGGGCTGATACGTAATACAAGGTTCCACCGTCGTGTGGCGCAGTAGGTAAATCAAAGATACTTCCGGTGGCTCCAAAAGGTAACTTTAATCTTTCGGAGGCTTCAAATTTATTTAGAGCCTCATTAGGAAAATATCGGGAAAATGATGCCTTGGTTGTTTCACCGCCAGAACTTATGACTCCAAAATCTTCAATACAGTAAACCGAACTTATAGTTCCGCACACTGGCAGCATCGCGTTAAAGCCAAGTGATCCCGCGGTGCAATTAGGGTCTTCTGCGCTCTTGCAGGTTGGATCTTGGTAAGCATCGCTTTGGTATTTCTGAAAGTCAATTAAATATGAGGCGGGAGTCCCGGGAGGGGAATCCAAGAAACGCTGAATATGCATGCCACGATCAGCATCGTTGGGAATTGACCAACTGCGCCCCGCATCTCCCACTGTTTCGCCTGCAGCGACAACAGCCGAAGATCCACCAAATACTAATGCGAGGAGAACAATTATTGAAGTTAGCTTTTTCATATCTTTATCTCTTCTTATATCCGGTTGGGCATTTTGGATTTACGGCTGTTACTTTCTTGGTGGTCTTG
>CAZKNQ010000208.1:0-1835 GCA_964554225.1 uncultured Candidatus Planktophila sp. | reverse complement strand
AGAAACAAAATACTCCCGCTCTGAAGGTTTTAAATTCAAAAACGGTTTCACCGCGCATCGCGTCAGGTCGGCTGACCCGCTTGGGGCGAAGGTTTTCGAGCATCTGATAAAGCGCGCCAGATTCGCTGGGCAAGTTCTCAAGCTCGCGCAGGAGACCCTCAATAGATTTATTAGAAGTTTTTTCAATTCGTGATTCCTTGCTCGATAGGTCAATGCCCAGCGCTGAAGCAAGGGCCTGCTTAAAGCGAAGCTTGTAAGAATTGATGGCACCGCTATTTACTGTTCCGTTGGTCCGCTTAGCGCGTTCTAGTCGATCGGTTGTCATCACGCCACGGCCGGCGGTGAGGCTAAACAAATTATTTACCGCATCAGCCCACTCATCGACATCAAATTCGTTTGCCAACTTGGCTTCTAGCAAGTCTTGAATGCGCCTTTGAATAAATTCATCTTCGCGTCCACGATTAAAGGAGCTCTCGTATAGAGAAGAGCTGCGCAGGCGATCGCTTCTAGTCTCGATACCGAGCGCTTTGAGGTGGCTATTAACTGCGGTGCGGATATGACGTGCCAAATTTTGTACGCGCGTGTATCGCATGGTGAGGGTAAAAAGTTCGGAGGCCATTTCATGTGCTCTCTCGAACTGCCCATCTGAGTTGGGAACTATTTGAGCCTGGATTAGTAGGTCTCGGATTCGTTCAACCGCAGTTGACCCGGGAAAGGTAACGATGATGTGGCAGATCTCGCGGATCTCGGCCACCGGCTTGGGCAAAGCCTTTCGCGCATCGCGCAAAAGAGGGGAGTGTTCCCAGATGGCGGCTAGGCCTTCAGGCAGGAATTTCCATTCAAGCTCGCCTTTGACCTGGTCGTAGGCCTCATCCATGTAGCCGCGAACGGCATAGGCGAGATCCTCACCGGTGGCGGGAAGTTTAAACGGGCTCATGGTGTTAAGGATACAGGAAATATCTATGGGAGTTGACCGCCACGCCAAACGAGCGTAAAAAGCCCGACACTCCCAATCTTGTAAATTTGGTAGATATCTATAGGGGTGGTACCATTATCCAAGAACGAACAACTTCTTTAAGAGATGGTCTCTTGAAGGAGAGCAGGAAAAAGTTGCAGGGGTAAAAAAGTCAGTACCCAGTACTAACTTCAAAGCATCTGAAGCAACTTCTAACATGAAAGGAAAGATATCGATGAGGTACGACACCGACTCCAGTATCGAAGATGCTGGCCACAAGCTGGTCTATTTGAAAGACCGATCCAAGAAGTCCAAGCCGGGCAAGTTCTCGGCCCGCGCCAAGGCCGATAAGCCAAAAAATCGCGGTCTGGCCATTCTGGAAGAAACCTGCAAGAAAGAATCTATCCGCGACATCGAATTAGCAAAGCTTCGCCTCTCGCAGGCACGTTTTTCACGGAAGAAGGCTGAAGCACTCGGTCGCGACTCTCGCCGTGGCGAGAAGCGCTACTACGAATGCTTCAAGCACGAGACTCCACAGTTCCACCTCACCAAACAAGGTGAAGCCGAATATGCCAACAAGTTCGAAGCGTCAACCAGAAAGGGATACGCACTTGCCAGCTGATGACAAAGATACAAAGCGCATTAACTCTAAGTTCAACAACCTGGTTAAGCGCATCTCTAAAGAACTCTCTCGCGAGGGCGGTTTTCACGAGATCATCGCCAACCTGGAAAATCTTCACTATGCATACGAAGTGACCCATTTTGGCGACCACATTGGGTATGTATCTCTAATCTGTAACGATGATATGAAGATCCATATCAAGCCAAAGCGTGATGAAAAGCGCGCAGAAGTACCGATGACAACTTGGTACGAGTATCA
>CAZKNQ010000207.1:0-1867 GCA_964554225.1 uncultured Candidatus Planktophila sp. | reverse complement strand
CTAGGATAATGCTTTCTTTATTTTCTACCCTTGGTGGTTTGCTGATTTCAGGCTTACCTAAACTACTGGAATATTTCCAAAACAAATCCGACCAAGCGCACGAACTAGCCTTGGCGCGTGTGCAAACAGAACGCGAACTACAGTTAGCCGCGGCAGGGTTTGCGGCGCAAGCGCGTGTAGAAGAAATACGCACCGACCAAATCGCAATGGAAACCGAAGCGGCTATGACCGAAGCGGCATTGAAGCACGATGAAAAGATTTTAGAACGCGCATCAAGTTGGGTAGTTAACTATATTGGCACAGTACGCCCTACAGTTACTTACATTTTTATTATTGAACTTTGCGCTATCAACGCTTGGATTGCACATTATGTTCATACGCACCCCGAACTAATCTTATCTATTGAAGATTTGGTGCGCCTTGCAGATATTATTTTTTCTAGCGATGAAATGGCTATGCTTGGTGCAATCGTAGGTTTTTGGTTTGGTTCACGCGGTTGGTCTAAGAAATGAAAATTAGCGACAAGGGCGAACACTTGATGCACTTCTTTGAAGGCTACAGGACGCGCCCATATCGATGTTCTGCCGCGATTTGGACGGTTGGTTGGGGTCACGCTATGTATGCCGACCAATTAGCCTTACCTAACATCCGCAAAGAAGGTTATACGGGTCTAACCCGTGGCGACTATCAACTAAAAGAAGGTGATAACCGTGCGTGGTCAAAAGATGAATTGGTTGAACTATTCAAAAAAGATATCGAACTTTTTGAACGCGGTGTTCTTAGACTTTCTCCCAATCTTGCTAATCATCAAAATAAATTTGACGCTGTGGTTTCATTTGCCTACAACGCGGGGCTTGGGAATTATCAGCGTTCTACCATTCGCATGAAAGTAAACCGCGGTGAATGGGATGCCGCCGCTGATGCCTTTATGTCATGGACAAAAGCGGGCGGCAAAGAAGTAGCGGGCTTGGTCAAGCGTAGAAAAGCCGAACGCGCCTTGTTTTTAAGTTGATTCTTTTACAAAGATGCCATCTTTATTTAGATAGCCTTTGCGGTGTTTGATTTCATCGTATGCGCCTTTAAGACATTCGACCAAATCCAAATCAGCGCAAGCGCAACCCATGATTAGCGTAACCAAAATATCGCCGTAAGCATCTTTCATTGCGGCTACATCTTGTTTAGATATTGCATCAAACAATTCGTCTAATTCTTCTTTGGTTTTTAGGGCTTGGGCATAGGGCGTACTGTTTTGCACGATGCCGCGGGCTTCACCCCATTGGATAACTGCGATTTCTGTATTTGCGTAACTCATATTGCTTCTTTGTTAAATCGTGAACTCATGGCTTCTTCAAGGTTAAAGTATTCTTTAAAACATTCTTTAAAGTAAACTTGTTGTTCGCCGTAGCCAACCAACTTGCGATTGTAAATAAATACTTTCTTTGGCAAACGCATTTTGCCGTGAATGTAGTCAACGCCTTTTTGCGTGATGCGCCAATAGCCCGACCCTTTAACTTCTTTCCTATCGTTTGGGTGCGCTTCAATCAAGCCCCAATAACGCATATTGGTAAAAGTTTTAGCCCGCATGAATTCGCGTGGTGCATTTTTAGCGGTGTTCACCCAACCATCAACCGCGGCACTTTGATAAATCCACACCAAGGCTTGCGCGTTTTTATGCGTAATGGTGAACCCGTTGTACTTTCCAAAGCGTTTACAGCATGGGCAATGCCCGCCATCGCCTTGTAGAACTTTCAAATAATCTGCGCTAATCTTGGCTAAATATTCTTCTTCAAACAAATCGTTCATTTTGTAGTGTCCTATAAGGCGGGGGTACTAACGTTCGTCCGACATTTCTGCCCGCTTTCCCCCC
>CAZKNQ010000206.1:0-1892 GCA_964554225.1 uncultured Candidatus Planktophila sp. | reverse complement strand
CTCGCGACTCATTTGTGCGCTCTGAATCAGATGAAATCCTGCGCCAAGCATTTATTGAAATCGTTGGCATTGATCGCAAGATCGAAGTAGTTGTTGATGCATCAATTGATACAACTTCAACTCCTGAAGCGCGCGCAGTTCGCAAAGATGAAGCGCCATCAGATAAGAACTTGTTATCAGGTGCAGCGCTACTTGCCGCCGAACTCGGTGCAACTGTAATTAGTGAAAAGAAAAAGAATTAATGAGCACAGGTATGTATGAAGGTGCGATCCAAGATCTCATTGATGCCTTAGGTCGCTTGCCAGGTATTGGCCCAAAGAGCGCACAACGTATTGCCTTTCATATTTTGCAGACCGATGGTGATGCGGCTATTGCTTTAGTCGATGCAATCCGCACCGTTAAAGAACGCGTAAAATTCTGCAGCCAATGTGGAAATGTTTCTGAAGAAACCGAATGTCGTATCTGTCGCGATCCACGTCGCGATCCCGCACAAATTTGTGTCGTTGAAGAAAGTAAAGATGTAATCGCAATCGAACGCACTCGCGAATTCCGCGGCAAGTATCACGTGCTCGGTGGCGCAATTAGTCCGATCGATGGAATCGGCCCGGACCAACTGCGCATCCGCGAATTAATGGTTCGTCTCTCTGATTCAAATATCACCGAAGTCATCCTGGCGACCGACCCCAACCTTGAAGGGGAAGCGACGGCTACTTATTTAGCTCGCTTGATTAAGCCGCTCGGTATCAACGTCTCGCGCTTAGCCAGCGGCCTGCCGGTTGGCGGAGATCTCGAATATGCAGATGAAGTAACCCTCGGCCGCGCTTTTGAGGGCCGCCGTAACGTAGAAAGCTAATCGTCTCACTATTTGATCGAATCCTTGTTCCATATATTGAGATTTTCCTTAATCGGGTGGAAAGCTGCCCCGAATTAGATCACTATTGCGCAATGGGACTAATCGTTCAGAAATATGGCGGATCCTCCGTAGCAGATGCCGAGGGCATGAAGCGCGTTGCCGCTCGTATCGTGGCGGCGAAGAAGGATGGCAACCAGGTCGTTGTGGTGGTCAGCGCAATGGGCGATACCACTGACGAACTCATTGATTTAGCTAATGCCGTTACCCCAATTCCGGGTGGTCGCGAACTAGATATGTTGTTAACCGCCGGAGAGCGCATTTCTATGGCGCTACTTGCGATGGCGATTTCGAATTTGGGACATGAAGCTCGTTCCTTTACCGGTTCACAAGCTGGCGTGATTACAGATTCTGCACACGGTCGCGCGCGCATCATTGATGTGACACCAGGTCGAATTCAAGAAGCGCTCGCCGACGGTGCAATTGCAATCGTTGCTGGCTTCCAAGGAATCTCGCAAGATACAAAAGACATTACAACTTTAGGTCGCGGTGGTTCGGATACAACTGCAGTTGCACTCGCCGCAGCGCTCGATGCTGATGTCTGCGAAATCTATACAGATGTTGATGGCGTCTTTAGTTCAGATCCACGCGTTGTTCCTGCAGCACGCAAATTAAAAACCGTTACCTACGAAGAAATGCTTGAACTTGCTGCAGCTGGCGCAAAAGTTCTGCACTTGCGTTGCGTCGAATACGCACGCCGTTACAACTTACCAATTCACGTACGTTCATCATTTTCACCAAACGAAGGAACCTGGGTGGTTGAAAACCATCCTGAAGGAGGAAACATGGAGCAAGCAATCATCTCGGGTATCGCACACGATAAATCCGAAGCCAAGATCACCATCGTTGGCGTACCTGATCGCACTGGTATTGCTGCGCGCATCTTCCAAGCCATCGCTGATGCC
This sequence comes from uncultured Candidatus Planktophila sp., assembly GCA_964554225.1. Lineage (GTDB taxonomy): Bacteria > Actinomycetota > Actinomycetes > Nanopelagicales > Nanopelagicaceae > Planktophila. The sequence continues at coordinate 77 of CAZKNQ010000206.1, read as the reverse complement.
GATATCAATATCGACATGATCGTGCAGAACGTTTCTGCCGCAGCAACTGGCCTTACCGATATTTCATTTACAGTTCC
>CAZKNQ010000205.1:0-1901 GCA_964554225.1 uncultured Candidatus Planktophila sp. | reverse complement strand
TTCCCTAAGACCTCATGGCGCGTAAATAAATTTCTATTTGCGCCAGCACTCGGTTGTTTCGGAATCCAAAGAATTCATATCCTCCCCGATGTACTTGTCCTTTGTGGCGCAGGCGTAGGCGGAGGTTCACTGGTCTACGCCAATACTTTGTACCAACCTGGCGATAAATACTTCCAAGATAAACAGTGGGCAGATATCACGGATTGGAAACGCGAACTCGAACCTTGGTATGAGCAGGCGCGACGCATGCTGGGTGTTGAAGAGAATCCTTACTTCTCGCCATCCGATGCAGCTATGAAATCTGCGGCAACCAAGATGGGCGTGGGACAAACTTTTAAGATGGCACCCCTTGGAATTTACTTTGGAAAAGGTGAAGGTGTTGCAGCGAGTGATCCATACTTCGGTGGAAAAGGACCAGATCGCAAAGGCTGCACAAACTGCGGTGAATGTATGACCGGTTGTCGCCATAACGCTAAGAACACTCTGCCCAAGAATTACCTTGGACTTGCTGAAGGTGCGGGCGCAAAAGTATTTCCGATGACGACTGTTACAGAATTTGAAGAGCGCAGTGATGGAAAGTGGTTAGTTAAAACTGAGAAGACCGGGGCTTGGGATGGTTCGCGCGGACCAACTTTTATTGCAGATCAACTCGTGGTAGCTGCAGGAACATTTAACACTCAGAAGTTATTGCATAAGATGAAACGTAAGCAATTACCGCGACTTTCGGATCGACTTGGCGCACTCTCCCGAACAAATAGTGAAGCCCTCACGGGCGCACTGTTGAATAATCAAGATAAGGATTTCAGTCGAGGCGCAGCGATCACCTCTTCATTCTTTCCTGATGAACACACACATATCGAACCTGTGCGCTATGGCAAAGGAAGCAACTTCATGGGTTTGCTGCAAACGATTATGACTGATGGCTTCACTGGAAAAGAACGGCGCCACCACTGGATAAAGCAATTTTTGGTCAAGCCCTCGCTGCTTCTGCGAATAATTAATGTGCGCCATTGGAGTGAGAAGACGGTCATCGCACTTGTAATGCAAGATGTTGACTCCGCCGTAACCGTAAAGGGAAAGCGCGGTTTATTTGGATTTAAGCTAACTTCCAAGAACGATAGTGATAAGCCAAATGCAACTTATATACCAGCGGCCAATGAAGTAGTAAGACATATCGCAGAGGAATATGGCGGAATCACAGGTGGGCACATTGGCGATTTAATTAGCGCGCCATTTACCGCCCACTTTGTTGGAGGCTGTGTAATCGGCGCAGATGAAAAAACGGGAGTAATCGATCCGTATCACCGCGTTTACAACTACCCAACACTTCATGTTGTCGACGGCGCTTCAATCACTGCAAATCTAGGTGTAAATCCATCTCTGACGATCACTGCGCAAGCAGAGCGCGCCATGTCGCTGTGGCCAAATAAAGGAGAGCCTGATCAGCGTCCCGCGCAAAACGCTCCTTACAAGTATCTTGATCCAATAAGACCTAACGATCCTGTTGTTCCGGCCAGCGCTTATGGTGCTCTTAAGTAAATTGTGGAGGCGAAATGAAAAAGTGGGCGTTAGTAACAGGTGCAACCGCTGGGATAGGTGAGAGTTTTACTCGTTTGCTCGCGGCACAGGGTTACAACTTAGTTCTAGTCGCACGCGATGAAGCTCGCTTGCACGAGAGAGCACAAGGATTAAAGGACAAATTTGGCGCCGAGTCAGTTGTTATCGTCGCAGATTTGGCAACCGAATCTGGTTGTGCCAAAGTTGAAGAGTTTATTAGCAACAATGAGATTGAAGTTCTAATTAATAACGCAGGTTTTGGAATCAATAAGGCTTTTACGATGAGTGATTTGGCAAAGGAAGAAGAAGTACTCAAGGTGTTGGTGCGCACGCCGATGCGCTTG
>CAZKNQ010000204.1:0-1907 GCA_964554225.1 uncultured Candidatus Planktophila sp. | reverse complement strand
GGCCGCGCTGCCTTCCCACGTTTCAAGGGATAGTTAAGGCTTAAAGATGCGACGCGGGCGACGTAGTTATTCATCACGTCGTCCGTCTCGCCGTCTTTCATCCAACCGCCGTAAATCTCGCGCCAATGCACGTCCGTTGGCTCTTATTGCGATCATCTTTATCTTCACGTTAACTCTTGCGCCACCCATTAAAAATTACTTCACTCAGCGCGCACAGATCAGTGCTCTTAAATCACAAGTTGTAACAGATCGCGCTGCACTTGATGCTGCACGTGCTGAACTAGAACTTTGGAAAGATCCGGATTACATAAAGTCACAGGCGCGCGAACGTCTGCACTTTGTCTTACCTGGTGAGCGTCAATACATCGTGACCGGCACCAAAGATGATCCAACCCTTCCCGATACAACAAAGGTAGTTTCACAATTGCCTGAAGGCGCACCTTGGTACACCAAGTTGATCGCATCCGTTACTGAATCTGGTCTTTAACAATGACCGATAAGGCAACACAGAAAGATTTAGATTGCATTGAACTTCAACTAGGACGCACCCCTCGCGATGTTCACGCAATTGCCTACCGCTGCCCTTGCGGCAACCCAGCAGTTGTTGAAACTCCTCCGCGCCTTAGTCATGGCGAACCTTTCCCAACTTTCTACTACGCAACCTGCCCGCGTTTAACTGGTGCAATCTCCACACTCGAATCAACAGGGCTAATGGCAGAGATGAATGAACGCCTTGCCGTTGATGCAGAGCTAGCTGGCGCATATGCCGCCGCACATGATGATTACCTCGCAGCGCGCGCAGCGCTAAAGATGGATGTTCCTGAAGTCGAAGGAATCTCTGCTGGCGGAATGCCTAACCGCGTTAAATGTTTACATTCACTCGTTGCACATTCACTTTCTGCAGGTCCTGGCGTTAATCCACTCGGTGATGAAGCGCTAGCCAAGTTACCGCAATGGTGGAAGGACGAACCATGCGAGTAGCAGCCATCGATTGCGGAACTAACTCAATTCGTTTACTTATTGCAGATATTGAAGGCACCTCTTTCCGCGAAGTTACACGACTCATGGAAGTTGTCCGCTTAGGACAAGGCGTTGATAAAACAGGACAGTTCCACCCCGATGCAATCGCTCGCACACTCGCTGCAGTTGATCTTTATGCCGCAGAGATTGCCAAGCGCGGTGTTGAAAAGATTCGCTTCTGTGCAACCAGTGCCACACGCGATGCTACCAACCGCGATCTATTCATCGAAGGCGTTTTCGAACGTTTAGGTATCCGTCCAGAAGTTATCTCTGGCGATGAAGAAGCCCGACTTTCATTTATGGGAGCAACTAAAGATTTACCAACAGCTGAGGGCCCATTCCTTGTAGTTGATATTGGTGGGGGATCTACCGAATTCGTTTTCGGTACTGAAACAGTTGAAGCGGCAAAGAGCGTGAACATTGGCTGTGTGCGTATGTCAGAGCGCCACTTCACTGGAGATCTTCCTGATCCTGGCCAAGTTGCTGCTGCAACTGAAGATATTGATGAAGCGATCGCCCAGGCTGCAAAGTTAGTTCCAATCACTAAAGCCAAGACACTCATTGCTGTCGCAGGAACCGCAACAACTGTTGCCGCAGCCGCACTAGATCTACCTGAATACGACAGATACGCGATTCATCTTTCACATATTCCCGCTGAAAAAGTTCATCAAGTTTCGCAAATGCTTATCAAAATGACCCGCACCCAACGCGAATCACTTGGCTATATGCACCCAGGTCGCGTCGACGTAATCTCTGCAGGCTCTCTCGTTCTTTCACGAATCATGCGCGCAACTGGCGCTACTGAATTCGTTGCCTCTGAGTCAGATATTCTCGATGGAATGGCTTGGTCGCTTGTATAAATCGCTCGACCTGCTTGATTCAGCAAT
>CAZKNQ010000203.1:0-1939 GCA_964554225.1 uncultured Candidatus Planktophila sp. | reverse complement strand
CTGGTGGATTTAATAATCGTGCAATTTATTACCGCAACGCAGATATCGAATTTTCTTTGCGCTTGCGTCATGCCAATGGACGTCTATTGCAGATGGATCTACCACTCGAGCAAGCACGCCATCACGGTTATTACGACACGGATCAAGAATTTCGCGAAGTTCAATCAAAGAAGAACTACGACCGAATCCTTGAGCGCTTTAGAGGCAAGAGCGCAATCTTGTCCCCACGCAGGTAACCTGTACTCATGGCCGAACTTCGTCACTACACAAGCTTGCGTGTTGGCGGCCCTGCCAAAAAATTCGTTGATGCCCACAATGAGAAGGAAATTATCGCTGCCATTGAAGCAGCTGGAGATACGCCAATTCTCATTATCGGTGGAGGCACCAATATCTTGGTTGCGGATAACGGTTTTGATGGAACGGTAATCCGCATAACAAATAAATCACTTGAAGCTGAAATCGATGCCTGCAGCGGTGCAACTCTTTCAATTGGCGCAGGCGAAAACTGGGATGACTTTGTTAAGTCAACGATTACCCGAGGCTTTGCCGGACTTGAAACCCTCAGCGGAATTCCTGGCACTGTCGGTGCATCGCCAATCCAAAATATTGGCGCATATGGTCATGAAGTGAGCGAGTTTATTACTCGGGTTCGCACCTACGATCGCGAGAAGAAAGAGATTAAAACTTTCACCAACGAAGAGTGCGATTTCTCCTATAGAAATTCATATTTCAAATCGCATCCTGGTCGCTACGTTGTTATCGAAGTTCAATTCCAACTTCGCATGGGAGTTGAAACCACACCAATTACTTATGCAGAACTTGCTACCAAGCTCGGCATCGCAGTTGGCGAAAAAGCTCCTGTTGCCGCAACTCGTAAAGCCGTCCTTGAACTCCGTGCTGCAAAAGGCATGTTGTTAAACCCCAGCGATCGTGACTCTTGGTCAGCCGGATCGTTCTTTACAAATCCAATCGTGACCGCAGAAGTTGCTGCGAAGTTGCCGGAAGGTGCACCGCGTTGGCCGCAAGCTGATGGAAAAATTAAGACGAGCGCTGCTTGGCTAATTGAAAATTCTGGAATTAAAAAAGGGGATACCTTCGGAGGAGCGCGCGTATCAACTAAACATGTACTTGCGCTAACAAACGCTGCAAATGCAACGGCGCAAGATATTGCATCGCTTGCAAAGAGCGCCCAGCAGCACGTTCAGGATAAGTTCGGAATTACCTTAGAACCTGAAGTAAATCTGATCGGGCTTAGCCTTCAGTAATTAGCTTCTTGATGCGTCCGATACCTTCGACGATATCTTCATCGCTTGTGGCATATGAGAAACGCAAGTAACCCGATGGACCAAAGGCTTCACCTGGAACCGCCGCAACTTCAACTTCTTCCAAGATAAGCGTTGCAAGCTCAGCAGAAGTCTTTGGAGTTTTTCCGCGAATAGTTGTTCCAAGCACGCCCTTAACTGATGGATAAACATAGAAGGCACCTGTTGGAGTTGGGCAAACAAATCCTGGAATCTCATTGAGAAGCCCAACAATTAACTTACGGCGACGGTTAAACGCTTCGCCCATCTTGTGAACAGCGGATAAATCTCCAGTTAGCGCTGCAATCGCTGCGCGCTGTGAAACGTTAGAAACATTTGAAGATAGATGCGACTGCAAATTAGTTGCCGCCTTAATTACATCCTTAGGCCCAATCATCCAGCCCACGCGCCAACCAGTCATTGCATAAGTCTTGGCAACGCCGTTGATTATGATGGTGGTATCTGCAAGAGCCGGAACTACAACTGGCATTGATGGCGCAGTAGCACCATCGTAAAGAAGGTGTTCGTAAATTTCGTCAGCGATGATCCAAATGTTGTTCTTGACCGCCCACTCGCCGATCGCCTTTACCTGCTCAACAGAGTAAACCGAACCGGTTGGGTTAGATGGGGAACAGAAA
>CAZKNQ010000202.1:0-1951 GCA_964554225.1 uncultured Candidatus Planktophila sp. | reverse complement strand
ACTTCACCAAGCAGGTAACCAACGGCAGGCTCTTTCTCGCCAAGATTTACTTCACATGTAGCAGAGACGTTTAGACCCATCTTGTTTTCAAGTGAGGTAACAAAAACGCCGTTACGTTTTCCAAGATCGCCGGTCTTGAGATCGAACATAAACTTTGGAATTAAAAAGAGTGAAAGACCCTTAGTTCCTGGTCCGCCACCTTCGCGACGAGCAAGAACAAAGTGCATAACGTTCTCGTAGAAGTCGGCATCACCCGATGTGATGTAACGCTTAGTGCCAGTGATGTGCCAAGTCCCATCAGGTTGCTGTACAGCTTTTGTGCGACCTGCGCCGACATCTGAACCTGCATCTGGTTCTGTTAACTGCATTGTTGCGCCCCAATGGCGATCAACCATTAACTTCGCCATCTGCTTCTGATCTTCGGTACCCAATACATATGCAACGTGTGCAAAGGCGTAACCGGATGCGTAGATGTGAATTGCAGGGTTTGAACCTAAAACCATTTCGGCAATCGCCCAACGAACCGCTGCAGGAACTTTTGTTCCACCTAATTCAACTGGCGCATCTAGACGCCACCATTCGCCATCGATATAAGCTTTGTAAGATTTTTTAAAACTTTCTGGAAGTGTGACATTTCCAGTTTCTTTATTAAGAATTGCTCCAACGCGATCTCCTTCAACGAAAGATTCGGCGAGATCGTTCTCGGTTAAGCGCTTCATCTCTTCCAACATGCCCATCGCAGTTTCGCGATCGAGTTCGCTAAAGATGGAAGTTCCCAGCACCTTCTCGGTTTGGAAGAGGTCGAAGAGGCAGAATTCGATATCGCGCAGGTTGGCGTTGTAATGGCTCATGGGCAAATAATGCTACCCACCAGTAACTTACGCAAGCCCTAACTAAGCGTTTCTACCGCGGTCAGATAGGCTCACGCCGTGCTTCTAAGTGATCGCGATATCCGCTCCGAAATCAACGCCGGCCGCGTCGCCGTCGAACCATTTGAAGAGGCGATGATCCAACCTTCATCGGTTGATGTCCGCCTCGATAAATTCTTCCGCGTCTTTGAAAACCATAAGTACTCAGTAATCGATCCATCGATTGAACAATCCGAGCTAACTCGCGAAGTAGTTGCCGAAGATGGCGAAGCCTTTATCTTGCACCCAGGCGAATTTGTTCTCGCCAGCACCTACGAAGTAATCACCTTGCCTGATGACATTGCAGGTCGCCTAGAAGGAAAGTCTTCTCTAGGTCGCCTTGGGCTTTTAACTCACTCCACTGCCGGATTTATCGATCCGGGATTTTCCGGACACATCACTCTCGAACTATCTAACGTGGCAAATCTGCCGGTGAAACTATTCCCAGGAATGAAGATCGGTCAGCTCTGTCTAATCAAACTCTCATCTCCTGCTGAGCATCCATACGGCAGCGAGAAGTACGGCTCTAGATATCAGGGCCAACGTGGACCAACCGCTAGCCGCTCCTTTATGAACTTTCACCAGAGCAAAATTAACTAATCCACAATAAACTAGTAAAGGGAATACAACCTTTGCTTAAGGGGTTTAATCAACTATGGAAATCATAATTGCGCTCGCCGTTGTTGGCTTACTAGCTCTCTTTTTTATTGCTCAATACAACCGACTCATCCGTTTAAATATCAGCGTCGATGAATCATTTGCTCAGATCGAAGTGCAGCTAAAGCGCCGTTCTGACTTAATCCCAAATTTAGTTGAAACCGTTAAAGGTTATGCCGCCCACGAACAAGGCACTTTCGATGCCGTCGTCGCAGCCCGCGCTAAGGCGACCACTGCTTCAACAGTTGCCGATGTTGCCGCTGCCGACGGTATGTTGACACAAGCACTTCGTGGTTTGCTCGCAGTTGCCGAGGCTTACCCAGATCTAAAAGCATCAGCAAACTTCTTATCACTACAAGAAGAGCTTTCAACAACTGAAAATAAAG
>CAZKNQ010000201.1:0-1967 GCA_964554225.1 uncultured Candidatus Planktophila sp. | reverse complement strand
GCGATGCGATCGATGAAATTCTGGGAAATCAATGGGAAAGAGAGTTAGCCCCATTTAGAGAAGTCGAAATTGATCAGATTATTCAACTTCGGGCAATCTAATTTATTTTAAGAAGTAAGAAAGAGATATACTTGACTCATGACGACCCCAGAGAGCCCAATAATTCAGATTGAACGCCGTAAAGCGATCGCTTTATTTGCATCCGTTGTAATCCTTGCGGTTGCTTTATTCGGAGGATTAGTAAAAATTGGTTGGGGAATTTCCGCGCGCACTGATAGCGGAATCGTTGTTACAGGTTCTGCTCGTACTGAAGCAGTCGCCGATAATGCAGTGTGGACCCTCTCAGTTTCACTATCAAGACCCAAGGTTGCCGATGCAGTTGCCCAGGTTGGAAATGACGTTGCCGCAGTAACTAAGTACTTAACTGATGGTGGGATTCCTGATGAAGCGCTGACCTTAGGCCCGGTCTCCACCTATGGCCAAGAAGAATGGGTAAATGGAAATTCAACTGGTCGAATTCTTAACTACCGCGCTAGTCGCGATGTAACGGTGCGCACCAAAGATGTTGAGTTGGTCTCAAAACTTTCTCAAGGTATTGGCAGCATTTTGCAATCGGGTGTGAGTGTAAATAACTATGGACCTCAGTATTACATCTCAACTTTGGCTGAACTTCGCCCACAGTTGTTGGAGGAAGCGATGAAAGATGCCAAGGTTCGCGCGGATGCGATCACCAAGGCGGTCGGCAGTAGCGTTGGTGTAGTAACCGGTGTTAAAAGTGGCGTATTCCAAGTCACTACTCCTGACTCAACCATGACTGCAGATGGTGGTGCTTACGACACAACCACGATCAAGAAGACTGTCACATCTACCGTTTCAGTTACCTTTACAGTCAATAACGACTAAAGTTTTTTCATGACTTCACGCCCGGAAGAATTGATTGCCTATTTCGGCATGAAGCCCTTGCCGGTCGAAGAGACTTACTTTATTAATACCTATATCTCTGAAGCCAAGACTGCTGACGGCGGTCCTGCTGGAACTGCAGGTTTAGGTCTTTACTTAACATCACCACGCAGCGCATCAACTACCCACGTTCTAACCTTCGATGAAGTCTGGCATTTCTACGAGGGCGACCCGGTTGCACTTTACGAATTCCATCCTGACGGAATGGCGCGCACAATTTTATTAGGACGCGATATTTCAGCAGGACAGGTTATGCAGCACACCATTAAGGCCGGCGTTATTCAAGCCGGTGAAGTTGCACCTGGCGGTGCTTGGTCGCTATTTGCCTGCACTATGTCGCCAGGATTTACGGCAACATGTTTTAAGGGTGTAACTAAATCTGAGCTCCGTGGAAAGTATGAGGGTTACGAAGAGATAATCGAGCGCATGGGCGTTCCTGATGGGCATGAAACTTCACTACCTGCAGATTATGTAAACGAGCGCTTTAAAAGCTAGTTGTTAAAGTGGGATATTTCCGTGGTCACCGCGGCGATGTGGTGCAGCCGCAATAGTTCTAGCAAGTGCAGATCTTGTAACTTTAGGATCAATAATTTCATCAACTGCGCCGATTTCAACTGCGCGCGCAACTCCACCAGAGATCTTGTCGTGTTCTGCCGCCAGTTCTAACTCCATCGCCTCACGTTGTTCAGGGGGAAGATCGGCAAGTATGCGGCGATGCAGTACGCGTACTGCAGCAACTGCGCCCATCACCGAAACCTCAGCGTTTGGCCAAGCAAATACTCGCGTTGCACCAAGTGATTTAGCGTTCATCGCTACAAATGCTCCACCGTATGCGCGACGAGTAATTAAAGTTACGCGAGGAACAACTGCTTCACCGAAGGCGTGCAATAACTTTGCACCACGTCGCACTGCACCTTCCCACTCTTGACCTGCACCAGGTAAGAAGCCGGTGACATCTGCAATAACAATCAGCGGAATTCCAAAGGCATCACAGGTGCGCACAAAGC
>CAZKNQ010000200.1:0-1968 GCA_964554225.1 uncultured Candidatus Planktophila sp. | reverse complement strand
GATTGATCCAAAAGATATTGGTCGTTCATACGAAGCTGTTATCCGCGTTAATTCGCAATCTGGCAAGGGTGGAGTTTCATATCTGATGAAGCACGAGCATCATCTTGATCTGCCACGTCGCCATCAAATTGAATTTAGCCGCGTTGTGCAGACTAAAACAGATACCGAAGGTGGCGAGATAACTGCAGATGCGCTGTGGCATATCTTCGAAGATGAGTACCTGCCAACTGAATCCGCTCCTTGGGGACGTTTTCGACTTAAAGGGCTTTCACAAACGTCAGTGCTAAATGAAGATGTTCACTTAACTGTGACAATTCTCGATCGCGGTGAAGTTAAAGAACTTTCTGGCCAAGGAAACGGTCCAATCGCGGCCTTCTGCAATATCTTGCAGGATTACGGCGTAGATGTTCGAGTTCTTGATTACTACGAGCATGCACTCTCTGCTGGCGGCGATGCTTCAGCTGCTGCCTATCTTGAGTGCTCAATCGGAAGCGAAGTTTTCTGGGGCGTTGGAATCGACCCAAACACCACAACTGCTTCACTTAAAGCGGTCGTGTCTGCAATAAATCGCGCTATCCGCTGACTACCTTTACCTTCGTGAGCCTTTATCGTGACGAAGCAATTATTTTGCGCACCCAGAAGTTGGGTGAAGCAGATCGCATCATCACGCTCTTAACCCGCGAACACGGCCGGGTTCGTGGCGTTGCAAAAGGCGTTCGTCGCACCATGTCTAAATTTGGGGCGCGCCTTGAACCCGGTAGCCACGTTGATATTCAGCTTCACAAAGGGCGCACCTTCGACACGATCACACAAGTGGAGGCAATCAATAATTACGGTGAAGCGCTAACCGATGATTACCAACGCTGGACTATCGCATCTGCGATTTTAGAAACTGCCGAAAGATTTACTTCACAAGAGTACGAACCAGCCTTACAAGAGTTTCAATTAGTTGTTGGTGGCATGAAGGCTCTCGCCGAAAATCGTTATGACGCATCGCTTATCTTGGATGCATTCTTACTGCGCTCACTTGCTATCGGTGGCTACGCCCCATCTACAACCAATTGTTCGCGCTGCGAAAAACCCGGGCCACATCGCTACTTCTCACTTGTTGGTGGAGGGTCCGTCTGTATGGAATGTCGCCCATCAGCATCAGCAACACCTGCCCCTGAAACTCTGCAATTACTCGGCGCTCTTTTAAGTGGTGATTGGGAAATCGCGCAAGCCAGTGAAATGCGACATCGCCGCGAGGCTAGTGGTTTAGTGATCGCTTACTTACAATGGCATCTCGAACGTGGCTTACGCAGCCTGCCGATTGTGGAGAGAGTTTAAGAGTTGAGTAAAAATATCGAGATCCCAGAGCACATCGCAATAGTGATGGATGGCAATGGCCGTTGGGCAAAAGAACGCGGTCTCCCACGAACTGCTGGTCATGAAGCCGGTGAAAAAGTTCTCTTTGATTTGGTCGAAGCAGCGATTGGTTTCGGCGTTAAAGAGTTAAGCGCTTATGCTTTTTCCACAGAAAACTGGAAGCGCACCCCCGAGGAAGTTAAGTTCTTAATGGGCTATAGCCGCGACGTCCTGCGCAAGCGACGTGATCGCTTAAATGAAATGGGAGTAAAGATCCAGTGGATCGGCCGTCCGCAGCGTTTATGGAAATCTGTCATCTCTGAGCTCGAAGAAGCCCAAGAGTTAACAAGGAAGAATAAGACCCTGACTTTAAATATGTGCGTTAATTATGGTGGCCGGGCAGAACTCGTTGATGCTACAACTGCTCTGGCACGTGATGTAAAGCGTGGCAAGTTAAAGCCGGATGCGATTACCGAAAAGACAATTGAGAAATATCTTTACTCACCAAAGATGCGCGATGTTGACCTCTTCTTACGTTCATCGGGGGAGCAGCGCACCAGCAACTTTTTACCGTGGCAATCGGTCTACGCCGAATTCGTCTTTATGGATGTCTTATGGCCG
>CAZKNQ010000199.1:0-1984 GCA_964554225.1 uncultured Candidatus Planktophila sp. | reverse complement strand
GGTCGCGCACTTGGTTACACAATGGTTCTGCCAGATGATGACAAGTACTCAACTACGCGAAATCAATTATTAGATCAACTTGCTTACTCACTTGGGGGTCGTGCTGCAGAAGAGTTGATCTTCCACGACCCATCAACTGGAGCATCAAACGATATTGAAAAGGCAACCGCACTCGCCCGCGCGATGGTTACCCAATACGGAATGACTGAAACTATCGGCGCCATCAAACTTGGTTCAGATGCATCGGAACCATTTATGGGTCGTGATTATGGCCACCAGCGCGATTACTCTGAAAGTGTTGCAGCAACTGTTGATGCTGAAATTCGTAAATTAATTGAAAATGCACACCAAGAAGCCTTTGATATCTTGGTGGAAAATCGTGCAACTTTAGATGCGATGGTGCTGCAATTACTTGAGAAAGAGACTCTTAATAAGGAAGAGATCGCTCAAATCTTTAAGAAGGTTAACTCTTGGCCAAGACGTCCCGCTTGGACAGGTTCAGCAACGCGTATTCCTTCACAGCAACCACCGGTTGATGTACCAGAACGTATCGCCGTTGAACCAGTTGCTGAAAAGAAACCTTCGCGGGTTCGCAAAACGGCAAAGAAAGATTCCGATCAAGAGTGAATGATGTAACTCCGGTTTCAATGGGTCCTGAAGATGGGCGCGCACTGCACCCATACGATGAAGCACGCGCAACAGCTGCAGTTCGTGAACTGCTTCTGGCACTCGGTGAAGATCCAGATCGCGAGGGTTTACAAGAGACTCCGGCACGTGTTGCCCGCGCCTTTAAAGAGAACTTTGAAGGACTATGGAAGTCTCCAGAAGAGGTATTAACAACTACCTTTGATATCGGTCATGAAGAGTTGGTGATCATCCGCGATATCGAAGTATTTTCGCATTGCGAGCACCACTTAACTCCATTCCACGGAGTCGCACATGTTGGATATATCCCGCGCGGCAAAATAACTGGGCTATCAAAAGTTGCACGTTTAGTTGATTTATTTGCCCGTCGCCCACAGGTGCAAGAGCGTTTAACAACTCAGATCGCAGATGCGATGGTGAAGATTCTCGATCCGATGGGCGTCATTGTGATTATCGATTGCGAACATTTGTGCATGTCAATGCGCGGAGTTCGTAAATCACAAGCACGTACAACCACAAGTGCGGTACGTGGGGTTCTACGCGATCCAGCTACTCGCGCTGAAGCGATCAGCCTGATCACCAACCACTAAGCGAATAGCTAAAACAAAAGGTAAATCATGAAGGTAATGGGCATTTTAAATGTCACTCCTGATTCATTTGCTGATGGTGGCCAGCATGATACTTATGAAAAAGCGGTTGCTCGCGGTTTAGAGATGGTCGCTGAAGGCGTAGACATAATCGATATCGGTGGTGAATCAACACGACCAGGCGCAGATCGGGTATCCGCCGCAGAAGAACAGTCACGAGTATTGCCAGTCATTAAAAAACTTGCCCAAACTGGAGTTCCAATAAGTATCGACACGATGCGCGCTGAAACGGCGGCTCTTGCAATAGAAGCCGGTGCCAGCATCGTCAACGATGTAAGTGGTGGACTTGCTGATGACCTCATGCATGAAAGCGTTGCGGAAATGGGTTGTCCATACATTTTGATGCACTGGAGAAGTCATTCCAAGGATATGAACTCACTTGCGACCTATGGCGATGTAGTTAAAGAAGTAATTGCAGAAATGCAGTTACAGATAGACCTAGCGCTAAAGGCTGGAATCGCCCGCAATAACTTGATTATTGATCCAGGCCTAGGCTTTTCAAAAGAAGCAGAACATAACTGGGAGATCTTGAAGCGCATAGATGAATTCACTGATCTGGGATATCCAGTGCTAATTGGAGGCTCGCGCAAACGTTTCCTTGGAGGTAGCACTCCTGACGAGCGTGAAGAAGCGACGATTGCGCTCACCAAATCTTTACTTGATAAAAAGATCTGGGCAGTTAGAGTTCATAG
>CAZKNQ010000198.1:0-1988 GCA_964554225.1 uncultured Candidatus Planktophila sp. | reverse complement strand
ATATCTACTAGCTGGTCGATGATCTGGTCTGGGACGCCGAAGTTCTCGCTCATGGGCTTATTCTCGCGCTTACGCGGGAGTAGAGCAAAATCCGAGGAGACTCTGTCTCACAAATAAGCGCAGAAATCTGCCAGCTGAAACCCTTGTCAAAGCGCTCGCAATTCGGTGGACTTATCCCGTGGCAAAGGGGATGGGATTTGCTCAAGGAGAGATAGTCCTTGAAGTTGGCTATGACACTGATTGCGACGAGGGGCTTCGCAAAGAGATCGCTGCCACAGTTGGAACGAAATTTCTAGAAGAAACTGCGACCGAAGTTGTTGATGCGGTAATTCTCTGGTGGCGCGATGGTGACGGCGATCTTGTTGATGAATTAATGGATGCCCTCACATATTTAAGTGAGACCGGACCGATTTGGGTATTGACTCCAAAGGTTGGTCGCGTCGGTCATGTTGAACCAAGTGATATTCAAGATGCGGCACCAATTGCCGGGATGAGTCAAACATCAACTCTTGTCGTAGCGAATGATTGGACGGCAACTCGTCTAGTGGCGCGCAAGGCTGGCAAGCGATAAGTTTGGCGGCATGAGCCAAACACTTACTGGAATTTCTGTTGGATCGGTTGCACCTGACTTCGAATTAAAGGATCAGCACGGCGCCAAAGTTTCGCTTTCATCATTTAAGGGGAGCAAAAACGTTGTAGTTCTCTTTATTCCATTTGCATTCACCGGAACATGTACTGGCGAACTCTGCGCAATCCGCGATGATCTAGCTGCATTCCAAAATGACAACGTCCAGGTAATTGCGATCTCATGTGACTCTCCATTTACTCAAAAAGTATTTGCAGAACAAGAGGGTTACAAATTTCCTGTGCTTGCTGATTTCTGGCCTCATGGCGCAACAGCTAAGGCGTATGGGATATTCAATGAAGATCTTGGATGCGCAATGCGAGGCACATTTGTAATTGATAAATCAGGTGTCGTTCGCTGGTCGGTCGTAAATGGCCTCGGAGATGCGCGTAATAACGGGGATTACAAGGCCGCAATCGCTGCTCTGTAGTTAAGGTAGTATTTACCTCGCAGCAATCGGGTGCTTAGCTCAGTGGTAGAGCGTCTCGTTTACACCGAGAATGTCGGGGGTTCGAAACCCTCAGCGCCCACCGAATTCTATAAAATTCTAATCCTCGCCCAATCTGAACAATGAATTCAACGAATTAAGGCTATTGCTCTAGAAGAAAAAATCCATTCATTGACACCTCTACTACAAGTACTTGCACCAGCTTGGTGTGGCACCTTTTCAACTTTTAGTTCTGACTTATTAATCAATTGGACTAAGAAACTCTCTGTCGAAGTCGTTAAATCAACCACATAGCAATAAATATTTCCATCATCTGTTATTTGTACGGGCTGTCGGTTCACCCGCCCAGATTCTTTAGCTGGAAAACGTGGATAATTCACCGGCTCAAACTTCAAGTTCGACGCAATCGCCTCTAAACGTGTCGAGTAAGCGATTCGAGATTGTGGTTGATAAGTATCCGCCACAAGGACTAAGAATTTTCCATCTGCAGGGTCAAAGCCATTCCCTGGATTATCTTTTGAAGTCCAACGACCAGCTGCTGTGCCAAATTTATCGATTGCCAGCGTGCCGCATTTTGGACTCTCAGTCGAAAGATTCTTCGCTGACAATCCAATCTTTGAATAAAGTTGTGTTTTTACTGAGTCAACATAAAAATCCCAAGGACAGATGGTGCCCGGAGCATTATCTTTGCCGTATCTCCCGGGATTAACGTACCCATCTGTAACTCGGCTATCGGACATTCCTGTATCGACTGCTGGTGAGTGCGATGCAGTTCCACTTGTCGCTATTTGTGTTCCCTCAGCAACTTTGATCTTGACATTTGCAGTACACGATTGAACGGTCTCATCAACAGTGCTGTATGAAGAACACTGATACTCCGTAGCTCGAGGTTGAAGTATTGGATTTAAGTTTGTG
>CAZKNQ010000197.1:0-2001 GCA_964554225.1 uncultured Candidatus Planktophila sp. | reverse complement strand
CACCGAGGTCTTCAAAGTTAGTTGTAAATGCGGTGAAGTTTCCGGCTTCTAAGAAACGCTCTAGCGCGATTTCGAGCGATGCCTGATAACGCAGTGAATCGTGGCGCGCTCCACCTTTTTTAAGTTCGGCAGAGACATCAAAGATCTTTTCGTACTCGGCAACTAGCGAATCAATTGCACTTTCCTCAACGGCAGCAACCGCATCAACGAGTGCATTAACTCCGTATGCCTCAATAGACATTCCTAGTGCGATCTGGGCGCTGGTCTTATCGCCATCGGTAACTGCGACAAAACGCATATTGTCACCAAAGCGAGCGAGCTTAAGATTTTGTGCGGTGTGCCAACCAATTGCGGCGCGCATCCAATGTGCGATGCGAGTGGTGACGTTCTTATCTGAAACGTGTCCGGCAACAACTTTGCGCGCCATATGCAAACGTGCCTGCACGTGGCCATGTTCGCGATCGCCGTGCGCGGCCTGATTTAGATTCATGAAATCCATATCGATGCTTTCCCATGGAAGTTCAGAATTGGCTTGAGTATTTAAATGCAAGATCGGAACTTGCAGCGCATTTAAGCCACCGATCCACATCTTGGCTGGTGAAAAAGTGTGCATCCAAGTAATAACACCAATGCATGTGGGATTTGCTGATGCCTCCAAACAAAGCGCTTTAATCGCTTCTGGAGTCGTTAGAACTGGCTTCCATGTCGCTTTAATTGGAAGATCACTTGCGGCATTTAGCGTTGCTACAACTTGCTTAGATTGTTCGGCAACTTGGGCCAAAATTTCTTCGCCATAAAGTGGCTGGCTTCCTGTGAGAAACCAAACTTCTAAACCTTTTTCGCTAAGTGATTTCATTCTGCAGATAGTACATGAGGGCTAGTTATAGGGAAATAGTTCCTCGCTCATTTCAAATTCACCACGCAAGATATGTACTTTGCCCGTGCCATATTTGCGCCACTTATCCGTGAGTACTAAAGCGGTATTTTCGTCGATGCCGAGTAAGGCGGTGTCGGCATCTTTTCGAACAATTGCCGCAGTAACGCGATCAGGTAGCCAACCTAAGAATTTGTCGTAATGCGGAATTACTTCGATTTCAGGTAAGAGATTTAAGCCCGCGCTAATGTGTGAACGACGAATTCCGATGATCTTTCCACCAAAGGCCATTGCGCCCGCTGAACAACCAGCTAGCGACGCGCCTTCGCGCCATGCGCTAACTATCGCTTCCCACATAGGAGTGTCTGCAAATACTTCAGCTAAATGAACTGGGTCTCCCCCAGAAAAGTAAATTAAACCTGCGCTCTTTATCTCTTCAATCCATTGCGCGTTATGGGCATCCTCGCGTGTTAGGACTGGCAAGCATTTAACGGAGCAACCAATCCGCGCTGCCTGATCTGCCCCGCGCCGTCGCCAGAAATCTAATCGGTCTTCGCCTTCTTTGCCGGCGGCGGTAGGAATCTGTATATAGGTATCTGATTTACCGCGAGAAATACCTAAGCGCAGTAGCTCTGCTTCGAGCAACTGCGCTTCAGGTAAATATTCTCCAGAACCAACTAGCGCCAGTGCACCCGGTTGGTTATTTTTCATGTTTACGCCATTGCAACTTTCAAGTTTTCATCAATTGAATTAAGGAACTCTTGAGTTGTTTGGTATGGAGCAGTCTTTGAAATAAGTAGAGCAAGATCTTTTGTCATCTTTCCTTGTTCCACAGTTTCGATACATACGCGCTCGAGAGTTGCACAGAACTTCGCGAGTTCCGGGTTGTTATCTAGCTTGGCACGGTGGGCTAGGCCTTGTGTCCAAGCAAAGATTGATGCGATTGGATTTGTAGATGTCGCCTTACCCGCTTGGTGATCGCGATAATGGCGAGTAACCGTTCCATGCGCCGCTTCTGATTCGCAGATCTTTCCATCTGGAGTCATAAGCACTGATGTCATCAAACCAAGTGAGCCGTAACCCTGTGCGACGGTATCTGATTGCACATCGCCGTCGTAGTTCTTACA
>CAZKNQ010000196.1:234-2031 GCA_964554225.1 uncultured Candidatus Planktophila sp. | reverse complement strand
GTACCAAGGTTACCCAACTAAGTAACTCAATTGGATACCTAAATGGATACCTAAATGAGCGGGAATGGCGGTGACCTGAAAGAATGCGCGCTATGGAGATCGCATATTTCGCAACTGGCTGTTTTTGGGGCGCCGAAAGACGCTATTGGAATATCGCTGGCGTAATAAATACCAGCGTTGGTTATATGGGTGGCACAACACCAAATCCAAGTTATGAAGCCGTTTGCACTGGAGCAACCGGACATGCCGAAATGGTCTGCGTCGAATTTGATCCAAAGGTTGTTTCATATCGCCGCTTACTCGAAGAATTTTGGACGATGCATGATCCAACTTCGCTAAATGCGCAAGGCGGAGATATCGGAACTCAATATCGCAGTTCTATATATACAACTTCACCTGAACAAATGGCAGAGGCGCTCGCAACCAAAGAGCTCTACCAAGGTGCGTTAACCGCCGATGGAAATGGCCCAATTGTCACTGAAATCTTGAGCGCTGACGGAGTTGAGTACTACTTAGCTGAGGAGTATCACCAGAAATACTTGGCGAAGAATCCCAATGGTTATGATTGTCACTCAAGTACTGGAACTGCATTTCCTCAAGGAGCGAGCATCTAATGGTGGAAAAAGTTGAGCTAGATGATGCTGCCCTAAAAGCAAAGTTAGATCCGCTCTCGTACGAAGTCCTTCGTAAAGGAGCGACCGAACGTCCTTTCACGGGTGAATACACAGATAGCAACGCTGTGGGTATCTATAGATGCAAAGCTTGCAGCGCTGAACTTTTTCGCTCAGACACTAAGTTTCATTCAGGCTGCGGTTGGCCCTCGTTTTACGCGCCGACTTCAGATGATGCTGTCACATTAATTGAAGACCGATCGTTGGCTCCAAGGATTCGTACTGAGGTCCGGTGCGCCGCTTGCGATTCGCACCTCGGCCATGTCTTTGAAGGTGAAGGTTATGACGTTCCAACTGATCAACGTTGGTGCATCAATTCAGTTTCGATGATCCTGGAAGAAAAATAACTTAGATCAACCCCTTGCAGTTTTCAGGCCCTTTGCCGTACTTTTGCATAAATTGCAGTCAATTTGCAGTTCTTGCAGCAGGCATGATCCAAGAAGAGAGGGGAGCGCAATGGCGGGCATTAAAGAGATCGCCGAAGAAGCGGGCGTATCAACGGCCACTGTTTCACGCGCTCTGCGCGGCTTTCATCACGTCAATGATGCAACTCGCGCCAAGATTATGGCGGCCGCTGAAAAACTTAACTACCCAATCGAACCAATTAACAAGCGCGCTCCGATTGGTCGAACAAATAGCATCGGAGTTGTCGCACCTTACATTTCACGTTGGTATTTCGCGCAGGTAATTAGCGGCGCCGAGCAGGCACTTCGTGAAGCAGGCTTTGATCTACTCCTCTATAACTTCAGCCAAATGAAAGGCCGTGAGCGGCTCTTCCAGCATCAACTCTTAAAGGGACGTGTTGATGCGCTTATTGTTATTAGCCTTCCACCAACCGAAGAAGAATTTGATTCCATGTTAAACCTGGGAATTCCTGTTTCATTAGTTGGAATGCACCATAAGAATTGCTCTAGCGTTGCTATTGACGATGTGGCAGCAGCGCGCACGGCAACGCAACATCTGGTAAATCAAGGACATAAGAAGATTGGTTTGATGTCAGGTCATCCCGATGATCCATTTAACTTTAGCGTTCCGCAAGATCGCCGCAAGGGTTTTATGCAAGCGCTGCAAGAGAGTGGACTCGAATGGGTTCCATCCCGCGAAGTGCATGGAGACTTCACAATGA
>CAZKNQ010000196.1:0-224 GCA_964554225.1 uncultured Candidatus Planktophila sp. | reverse complement strand
CCCGTGCAATGGATGATCTTCTCGCCCGTCCAAATCGCCCCACAGCTATTTTCTGTGAATCAGATGAGATGGCTTTCGGTGCGATGCAAGCAATACGTCGCCATGGCCTAAAAGTGCCTGATGACATTTCGATTATCGGTTTCGATGGACATGAGATGTCGGAATATTCTGATTTAACAACTATCGAACAACCGGTACAACTTATGGGTGAGATGGCTGCCTGG
>CAZKNQ010000195.1:0-2043 GCA_964554225.1 uncultured Candidatus Planktophila sp. | reverse complement strand
ATGTCCTAGGCCCCTAGACGATGGGGACGTTTGAGGCTCGCAAATCGTACCCGCTACAGGGTCGCTAACCCAAATTGGTTAAATGCCCGCGCAAAAGCGCGAATTACAGCGAGAAAAGACGAATTATTTTAAAGAAGCGCCCACTGAATAGTGATTGAGACAGTTACATCTTGCTGACCTAAATCAACAACAGTTGCTTCTGAATCTGCAGCCTTTGCCATCGCCATTACTGGTGGATAACTAATTGGGCTCGAGTTCTCAACTAAGTAATTAACGCGACCAAGTTTTGCACCTAGTAATTTTGCATACGAAGTTGCTTTAGCTTTTGCATTTTTTACCGCGTTAGCACGTGCAGATTCTGTTGCCTTTGAAGAATCAAGAACAAAAGGAGTTACACCTTGAATCTGTAAGTTGTCTCCACCTGCTGCAACAACAGCGTCTACGACGGCACCAGCGTTTTCAGCATTTTTAATTGTTACGACAAAACCTTGAGATCCGCGGTAGCCAATTAAAACCGAACCTTTATCTTGGGTGTAGTTGTATTCTGGGTAAACGCTAATGCTCTGGGTTGCGATATCTGCCTTTGCAATACCGGCCTTAGTTAACGCAGCACGAACTGCAGCAGCAGTAGTAGAAGTTTGAGCAAGAGCATCTTTATTAGATCCTGCAACAACGGTTACATTCGCATTTAAACGCACCGCATCTGGAGTAACTTTTACCGTGCCATCAGAATTAACGGTGACATATCTAGTTGCCGTAGATGCTGCTTCGGCTGGAATAGCGGCGGCAATGCCTCCAACCAAGGTAAGTGCGATTAGCGCAGCGGCAATTTTGCGAACACGTGTTGTAGTCATGGGATAAGTATCTCCTATTTGTATATATGCGACTGTGGGAGGTCTGTGAAAAAGGTGTGATTTATAGCGAACGATATAGATCTGAGTGGTCTTTAATCATGCGATCTAGCGAGAAATAGCGATCTGCATGTGCCTTTCCGGCTGCCCCCATCATCTGACGCAGTTGTGGGTCACGTACCAATTTCTCAATCGCATCAGCTATTTCTGTGGCTGGTGTTGCAGTTAAGTAGCCTGTACTTTCGTTAGTTACGATATCTGAGATCGAACCAACGTTTGTGGCAACTATCGGTAGACCTGCTTGTGCAGCCTGAATCAAAGTAAGTGGAATACCTTCGTTATCTGATGTCAGAATCGCGATATCACTTGCTGCAAATATCTGATCTATATCACTGCGCCACCCAAAGAAAGTCACATTCAATTGCTCTTTCGTTGCGCGCAGCGAAGAACTCTCAAATAGTTCACCTTCCCCGGCGACCAAGAAGCGCAGATCAATTCCACGGCGCTTACATTCTGCGGCCACATCCAATAGGCGATCGGGACGTTTAATCTGAGTTAAACGACCCACGAAAGTGCAGTACAAGACTTCAGATGAAATCCCAAGTGCGCTTTGTGCGGCAGATTTAGAACCAGCCTTTGGCGCAGGCAGCCCAGGGAAGAAGATCCGATACTTATCCGCACGCCCAATTCCAGCAGCCAATAGATCTTCTTTAACTTTGCTGCCAATTGCGATCAGCACGCTGGTACGTGCAGCAAAGAACTTCTCTATCAAGATAACTAATTTAGTAACCGTTGGGCTGAAATATCCGTGAAGCAAATGGCCGTGGAAGGTGTGGATTCGCACAGCTCCACGACCAGCCAACAAAGATGCCAAACGTCCCAAGACTCCGGCTTTCGCAGTGTGGGTATGAATTACATCTGGTTTGTATTTACGGATAAGTGAAACCAGACCAAAGAAAGCTTTGAGATCTGCAATGAGCGAAATGGAACGCCCCAAACCTGCAATACGCGTTGCCGGGATATCTTTGGCAACGGTATCTAGATAATCTGCTTCGTTTTCATCGCAGTACCCAGTGACCAAAATTTGTTCAAACTGGTTTTTATCTAACCCACGCATGAGTTCGGCCACGATGACAGCAGGACCACCCACATTCATGCGGGCGATTATCTGCATTACCTTTACTTGCGCTGC
>CAZKNQ010000194.1:0-2047 GCA_964554225.1 uncultured Candidatus Planktophila sp. | reverse complement strand
CGCCATAGGTCCATGTTCCAGCGTGAACACCACCGTAATACTTTTCCCACTTAGAACTGTCTTCCAAGCGGTAATCTGCACCAAGATCAACGATCTTCGCTTTTGGGTTGAGAGACGCGATCACTCCTGCGCTTTCACCGTGTGGCAGCGCTAGGAAAATTAGTTCGCAACAATCGAAATCGCCGGCGTTAAACGTTGAGAATTTTTGACCAGTATAAGAAATTAGTTGAGGGTGTACAGAAGTTATTGGCTCACCAGCGTTGCTATGAGCGGTAATGCAACAAACTTCAAATTCTGGGTGCCCAGCCAGTAAGCGCAGAAGCTCTCCCCCTGCATAGCCGCTAGCTCCGATTACTCCGATTTTCATGTGATGAGACTAGCATAAATATACAATTTAGCGCATAATTATGCAGTACGAAGCACAGCGCCCGTGGCCTTCTCGGCTGCAATTACAGCAGCCTCACGCATCGCTGAAACCTCAGCTCCGGTAAGGGTGCGATCGGCGGCACGGAAGGTAAGTGTGAAAGCCAGCGAGATCTTTCCCTCGCCGATTTTGTCGTAACGATCAAAGAGGGAAATAGATTCAAGCAGATCTCCCGCGCCGCTGCGTAGCGCAATTTCTACATCGAGGGCGGAAACCGATTGATCAACAATTAACGCCACATCTTGCACGGCGGCAGGCATTGTGCCGACGCGAGTTGGGCGAACGATTTCAGAATCAGGAAGGACGCTTAGTCCAACTGCGAAAGCGACGCTACGTTCTGGTAAACCATACTTTGCAATGATACGCGGATGGATTTCACCGGCATGTGCAACCGCTTTGCCATCAACGATTAACTCGGCGCAACGACCGGGATGCCACGGCGCAAAATCTGAACGTTTGATCGTCCACTTTAAATTGCAGAGTTGCAAGATATCTTGTGCATAAGCAATGGCATCTTGCCAGTTGTAAGCACGTGCTTTGCCTTGCCAATCTTCGTTCTCGGTTTTTCCGACTAATAGACCTGCCACATGGAAAGCCTGTGGCGGAACGCTGGCGTAAATCGCTTCGATGGTCTTCGCATCAGGGCGGCTGCCGATAACTGGAGATACGGCTGGAACCAGTTTTTGGGCGCTGCGGAAGATCGATCCCATTTCAAAGATCGCAAAATCTTTCGCACCACGGCCAATGTTTCGCGCGGCAACTTCGATCAATCCTGGGACTAGGTGAACACGCATAAGTGGAAACTCTTCTGACATTGGATTTGCGATGCGATAAGTGGAGGCGCGTTCTCCAACAAATCCCATCTGATCGATAGTCTCTTGATTGGTAAATGGGAAAGTTTGAACTTCAGCTAAACCACGCGCAGCGAGCATTGCAGAGATGGCACGGCGGCGCTTCTGCGTTGGAGTGAGGCTGGCGTGATTTGGACGGGGTGGAAGGATCGATGGAATCTTGTCGTAACCAATCATGCGGGCTACTTCTTCAGCCAAATCTGCAGGTGTCAATAAGTCCGCGCGCCAAGATGGAGGATCAACGGTGAATGACTTTTCATCTACATCGCAGCCAATGACTCGCAGAACGCGAGCGATTTCCGCAGGTGCAACTTCTAGCCCCAAAATCTTTGAAATATAGGCCGGATCGAGTTTTACAACCGGCGCATACTTTGGTTCGCCAGCAACAACCGTTGCAACATGCTTGGCAGAACTATGGGCAGTTAAGAGTTGAACAAAGCGCGCTGATGCGAACTCGGCGAGTGATGGGTCAACGCTGCGTTCGAGACGACGCGATGCTTCAGAAGAGAGTTTGTGGCGACGTGAGTTCTTAGCAATTGAAACTGGATCAAAGTGAACTGCTTCAAGTGCAATTTCAGTTGTGGTTTCGGATATTTCAGACGACTGTCCGCCCATCGTGCCGGCGAGTGCCAAAGGTTGCTTATCGTCACAGACCATTAAATCTTCAGGATCGAGTTGGCGATTCTGGCCATCAAGTGTTGTAAATGGTTGAGCTTTACCAGCGTGCTTGATGGCGGCACCCCCCGAGATCTACGCCTTATCAAATGCATGC
>CAZKNQ010000193.1:0-2072 GCA_964554225.1 uncultured Candidatus Planktophila sp. | reverse complement strand
CGTAATCGCCAAGTTGTACACGCAAGATCGCAGCTCCGAATGCGGCTATTGCTCCACCAATTTGATGGCCCGTGAAAACCCAGCCGTAAACGATGCTGGCTCTTTCTGGCCCGAGGATTGCGCGGCAGAGCATGATTGTCGGTGGAACAGTCGCAACCCAATCAAGCCCATAGAAGATAACAAAGACCAAAGTTGAAGCATGTATCTCCGAGAATAAAATTGAAGGAAGTAAGAATAGAGAAAGCCCTCTTGTTCCGAAATAGAAAAAGAGTAGCTTTCTTGGATCATAGCGATCAGTGAGCCAGCCACTAAAAACAGTTCCTATAACATCAAAGATTCCAACCATTGCAAGGAGCGAAGCAGCAAGCGTTGTTGGCATTCCGTGATCGTGCGCCGCAGGAATAAAGTGCGTACCTATGAGACCACTAGTTGAAAGTCCACAGACAAAGAATGACCCGTACAAATACCAAAAATCTTTCTTCTTGGCGCTCTGTTTTAGGGTGTCGATTGCTAAAGCGCCGGCACTTAACTCGCTCTTTGCTGGTGGTTGCCAATCTGGTGCCGCTCCGTATGGAAGTAAACCCACTTCAGCAGGGCTTTCGCGCAAGAAGAGAAAGATAAAAGGAACGACCAGAATTGCAAATGTTGAGACTGTGATGGAAACGCTTTTCCAACCATACGTATTAGCCAGATGTGAAAGCCCGGGTAAGAAAATTAACTGTCCGGTTGCAGAAGCAGCGGTGAGAACGCCGGTAACCAAACCACGTTTAGCAACGAACCAACGATTTGCAACAGTTGCAGCGAAGACCAGCGCCATTGAGCCGGTACCAACGCCGACGATTACTCCCCAGGTAGCGATTAATTGCCAAGGAGCAGAGATAAAGATGGTGAGAAAAGCACCTATTGAAATAGTTGTTAGCGCCGACATTACGACTCTGCGAATTCCAAATTTCTCCATTAGCGCTGCTGCAAACGGTGACATCAAACCGAAAAGGAGAACGTTGATCGCAACCGCTAAGGAAATATCTGAACGAGACCACCCAAAGGCAACTTCGAGTGGAACTATTAGGACTGATGGGGCAGAGCGAAAGCCTGCAGTTGCCATAAGCGTTGCAAAGGTGACTGCAACAGCTATCCAACCTGGATGAATGCGACGCGAAACTGGTGCCACTAATTACTCTCTTGGTAGCGCGAGAGGAATTCGCGCTCCGCATCGGTTAGTGGGCGTGACTTCTTGGTCTGCATAGATACAGCCACTTGCACAGTTTTGATCTTGGCAAAGATTTTGCCGCCATCAGAGATTGTGTAGAGAAGTACAAATGAAGTATTTCCAATTTTCTCTACCGTAATTTCAACATCTACGAAACGGCCGCCATCGTAGATTGGTTCAATGAAATCAACTTCAGCCCGCGCGACCACCATCTCAATGAGCGATGATTCGCGCATCGCTGATGAGAATTCTTCAGTGGACCATAGAAAGCGCGCCTCTTGAGCAAAGGTTAGGTATTTCGCATTATTGACATGGCCAAATGCATCTAGATCATCCCAGCGAACAAATTGCTTATTTGTATATTTCATTAGCGGGTTAACTTTCGGTAGGTCGCACGATGCGGACGCGCAGCATCTGCACCAAGGCGTGAGATCTTATTCTCTTCATAAGATTCGAAGTTTCCTTCAAACCAGAACCAGTTGGAATCGCCTTCGTAGGCCAAGATGTGTGTTGCGACCCGGTCAAGGAACCAACGATCGTGCGAGATCACAACAGCGCAACCGGGAAATTCCAGCAACGCATTTTCCAGGGAACCAAGCGTTTCTACGTCAAGATCGTTGGTTGGCTCATCGAGAAGCAATAAGTTCCCACCGAGCTTTAACGTTAAAGCCAAGTTCAAGCGGTTGCGTTCGCCGCCTGAAAGTACGCCAGCCTTCTTCTGCTGATCAGGGCCTTTGAAACCGAATGCAGATACATAGGCGCGAGATGGCATTTCAACTTGGCCGACCTTAATAAAGTCCAAACCATCAGAGACAACTTCCCAGAGTGATTTGGAACCGTCAATGCCACCGCGTGACTGATC
>CAZKNQ010000192.1:0-2074 GCA_964554225.1 uncultured Candidatus Planktophila sp. | reverse complement strand
ATACGTGCTGCAGCCATCATCATGCCAGGAAGTGATTTATCACACCCAGCGAAAGTGACCATGCCATCAAGGCGTTCGGCCTGCATAACGGTTTCAACAGAATCTGCAATTACTTCACGAGATACGAGTGAGAAGTGCATTCCTTCGTGTCCCATAGAAATTCCATCAGAGACTGAAATTGTTCCAAATTGCATAGGGAATCCACCGGCATCAATTACGCCTTGTTTAGAGGCTTTAGCTAAGCGATCTAGCGAGAGATTGCAGGGGGTAATTTCATTCCAAGATGAGGCGATGCCAATTTGTGGCTTTACCCAATCTTCATCACCCATTCCAACTGCGCGGAGCATTCCGCGCGCAGGTGCACGCTCTAAACCATCTGTGACCAATCCTGAGCGTGGCTTCATCTTTGACATAGCGTTGAGTCTAATAGACTCCACTCATTCACTTCAATATTTAACCAAATTACTTAATGTTTCTGAGGAGATTTCTGTGTCAAAAAAGGCTGTCCAATTAGATAAAGATGGATTAGATCCAAATCGCTGGCGTACGCTCTTTGTAGTTGCTATCGCTCAATTAATGGTCGTTCTTGACTCATCTATTGTAAATATTGCGATCCCAAGTGCAAAAGCAGATCTCGGCATAACCGATGCCAATCAGCAATGGGTTATCACTGCCTACACCCTTGCCTTTGGTTCGCTGTTATTAATCGGCGGGCGAATCGGTGATTTCATGGGTCGCAAGAAGATCTTTATCATCGGACTCACAGGTTTCGCAGCCGCTTCGGCTCTCGGTGGAATCGCAGCAAATCAAGAACTACTCTTTGCTTCTCGCGCGCTACAAGGTGTTTTTGGTGCTCTACTTGCACCTGCAGCTCTGGCAATTATTTCTGTAACTTTCACAGTTCCTGCAGAGCGCGCAAAAGCCTTTGGTGTTGTCGGTGCCATTTCTGGTGGCGGCGCAGCAATTGGCTTGATTCTCGGTGGAACTTTGACTGAATACTTCTCGTGGCGCTGGTGTTTAGGTGTCAACGTTCCAATTGCAATCTTTGCCGGCTTAATGGCCTTCTTCTATGTACGAGAATCAAAGGCTGGTGGCGAACATAGCTACGACATTCCTGGTGTAATCACAGCAACCGCCGGTCTCTTCTCATTAACTTACGGATTTAATGAAGCGGCGACAAAGGGTTGGTCTTCACAGAGCACAATTACTTTCCTAGTTGTTGCTGCAGCCCTTTTGGTCGCATTCGTTGTAATCGAAGCCAAAGTTTCCAATCCGATGATGCCGCTTCGTGTTGTAACAGAGCGCAACCGCGGTGGTTCATACCTAGGTTCACTAATCGTTGGTGCCGGACTCTTCTCGATGTTCTTGTTCTTGGGTCTTTATCTTCAAGTAATCCTCGGGTACTCACCACTCAAGTCAGGCTTTGCCTTCCTGCCATTCACCGCAGGAATCATTGTCTTCGCAGGAATTGCATCTCAGTTGCTACCAAAGTTTGGTCCCAAGCCACTTATGGTTCCAGGCTTAGTTTTCGCGGGTATTGGTCTACTTATGTTGACGCTGATTACCCCAGAGACTTCCTACGTAACGCACGTGCTTCCATCACTTCTCATTATGAGCTCTGGAATGGCGCTGGTATTTATTCCGCTTACGTCAACATCACTGCACGGAGTAAGCAATCAAGATACTGGTGTAGCGAGTGCGATGATCAATACTAGCCAGCAGGTTGGTGGATCACTCGGTACTGCACTTCTCAATACTGTTGCAGCAACTGCTGCAACCAATTACATCGCGTCAAATCAAAACATGGGTGAAAAGGTGCAAGCCTTTGGAATCACCCATGGTTTCACCGTCGCGTTTACAGTTTCCGCTGGCTTATTGTTCGCTGGCGCAATCGTGCTCTTCTTCTTTATCAATATTGGAAAAGAGTCACTTGTTGAAACAGAAGGCGTTTCAGTTCACTAATTAATTAGAAATTTCAATGGCCGCAGGCTATGTGAAATTGAAGATCTAGTGACCTAAGTGGCCAAGTAGAAGCTCTCGTACGCGAGCAGCATCTGCTTGGCCCTTTGTCTCT
>CAZKNQ010000191.1:0-2108 GCA_964554225.1 uncultured Candidatus Planktophila sp. | reverse complement strand
TTGGCCAGTTATATGTGGTCATCTTCTGAAGCGCATCTTTGGCAACGTCTACGAGAACAGGACCTGGACGACCAGTTGTTGCGATATGGAAAGCCTCAGCGATAACGCCAGGAATTTCATCAGGGTTGGTTACCAAATAATTGTGCTTTGTAAACGGCATAGTGATTCCGCGAATATCGGCTTCCTGGAATGCATCGGTACCGATTGCCGCAGATGGAACTTGGCCAGTGATTGCAATCAGCGGCACTGAATCCATTGCCGCATCCATCAAAGGAGTAACTAGGTTTGTAGCACCAGGACCAGATGTTGCGATACAGACTCCAGCGCGCCCAGTAACTTGCGCATAACCAGTTGCTGCGTGACCGGCTCCTTGTTCGTGGCGAACCAAGATATGGCGAATCGATGAATCAAAAATCGGATCGTAAGCAGGAAGAATTGCGCCACCTGGCAGTCCGAACATCACTTCTACATCTGCTGCTTCTAGGCTTTTCACCAAGGAAGTAGCTCCTGTCATTGCTGTGCCGTTGGCCGTTGGAATGTGCGCCATCTTCTTACTCCTTTCCGTACTCTCGTTTTGATTTCTAAAATTTATTTCTACTATTTATTTCTGCAATTCATTTTTTAAATGAAAAAACCCTCAGAGGATCTGAGGGCGCGTGCGTTAAAAAGGCACGCGCTATCGAATGACCACCACAATCACTGAAATGACTGATGACGAGATGAGCGCGCACTTCTTTGACATGTGAGTATTCTCCATCGCAGATGGCAGTTGAGTCAAGGTTTGAGATGTAAGTCTCAAATTGTGAAACTAGCCGCAGACTGCTCCCTTTGAGGCCGAGCCAACGGTCTTGGAATACTTCGCCAGAACCCCACGGGTGAATTTGTGAGGAAGCGGCTGCCATCCAACTTTGCGAGCTTCGAGTTCTACTGGGTCGACTAAGAGATCTAAGGTGCGCGCCTTGATATCAATGCGCACACGATCGCCATCTTTTATAAATGCAATTGGTCCACCATCTACCGCTTCAGGTGCAACGTGCCCAACACATAGACCAGTTGATCCACCAGAGAAGCGACCATCGGTTAAGAGCAGAGTTGATTTACCAAGTCCTGCGCCTTTAATCGCACCAGTAATCATCAACATCTCGCGCATACCTGGTCCACCCTTTGGACCTTCGTAGCGAATCACAACTACATCACCTGCTTGAATGGTTCCGTTTTCTAACGCGGTCATTGCTGCTTGTTCGCGTTCAAAGACGCGCGCTGGTCCTTCGAAAGTTTCGATTCCGATACCAGCGGTCTTACAAACTGCACCATCGGAAGCAAGTGAGCCACCAAGAATAGTAATTCCAACATCGGTTGATAGCGGAGTAGAAATTGCATGCAAGATATCGCCATCAACATCTGGCGGATTAATGCGGGCCAAGTTTTCTGCCATAGTTTTTCCGGTAACTGTCATTACATCGCCATGCAATAAACCGGCATCGAGAAGCGCCTTAAGCACAACAGGTACTCCCCCAACTTTATCCATGTCGCTCATTACATAACGACCGAAAGGCTTTAGATCTCCGAGTAGTGGAACTTTTGAACCAATGCGGTGGAAATCATCAAGTGATAAATCAACTTCTGCTTCGTGCGCAATTGCCAACAAGTGAAGAACCGCGTTTGTAGAACCACCAAGTGCCATTACGGCGGTGATGGCATTTTCAAATGCACGCTTGGTAAGGATGTCGCGAGTTGTTAGACCCAGCTTGATCATATTTACAACTGCAGCACCTGATGCAACCGCGAAAGCATCGCGGCGGCGATCAACTGCAGGGGGTGCGGCAGATCCTGGAAGTGAGAGGCCAATTGCTTCGCCAACAGTTGCCATAGTGTTTGCGGTGTACATACCGCCACAAGCGCCTTCACCTGGACAGATTGCGCGCTCAATTTGATCGACGCGTTCTTGGGTGATTAATCCGCGAGCACAAGCACCAACTGCTTCGAAGGCATCGATGATGGTTACATCTTTGCCATCTACTTGGCCAGGTAGAGTTGATCCGGCATAAACGAAGACCGATGCAACATCTATACGTGCTGCAGCCATCATCATGCCAGGTAGTGATTTA
>CAZKNQ010000190.1:0-2109 GCA_964554225.1 uncultured Candidatus Planktophila sp. | reverse complement strand
TCAGCTTTCTTTTCGGCGTTGGCGCGCTCTTTCTTGCGGCGATGTTCATCTTGTTCGCGCTGGAGCAAGTACTGCTTCCAGCCGAGGTTATAAACATCGATCACGTTACGGTTGCCATCGATATAGAAGACCTTATTTACAACCTGTTCAATCAAGTTAACATCGTGAGAGATGATCACTAATCCGCCTGAATAAGTGCTGAGGTAGTTTCGTAGCCAAATAATTGAGTCAGCATCTAAGTGGTTAGTTGGCTCATCGAGCAGCAAAGTTTCGGCGCCCGAGAATAAGATGCGGGCAAGTTCGATACGACGGCGCTGACCACCTGAAAGTGTGTCTAGTTGATTGCCAAAGACTGCTTCAGAGACGCCAAGAGACGTTGCAATGGCTTCTGCTTCAGATGTCGCGGCATATCCACCGGCGGCTTGGAACTCGGCATCAACGCGTGAGTAACGCTCCATCGCTTTTTCAAGCGCTGCACCTTCTGTAGTTGCCATCTCTTCTTCAACTTGGGTCATACGTGCAGCAATTTGATCTAAATCGCGCGCCGATAAAATTCTTTCAATAACTGTGCCTTGATCTTCACCAGTGCGGGGATCTTGTGGCAGATAACCGATCTTGCCGGTGCGTTGTACTGCACCGCCTGCGGGGAGCGTTTCTCCAGCTAAAACTTTGGCGAGCGTAGATTTTCCTGCGCCGTTGCGGCCAACGAATCCGATGCGATCTCCGTGGTTGATGCGAACATTTACCCCTGAGACCAGAAGTCGCGCACCTGCGCGTAGTTCAAGAGCACTTGTAGAGATCATTTGACGAAGTCTCCCACAGGCCAGAAGTTAAACGAAATTAAGCAGCGCCAATTCGTGTGCGACGCGGGGTAGCGAATGCTTTTCCGACTGCTGTTAGCTCGGTTGCTACCTGCGCTTTGATGTTCTCTTCTGATTTAAGAAGAGTGGCAAGGGAAGCGATAGTTGTTTTGAGTTCTTTCTGCTCAGTCTCAAGTTCGAGTTTGCTCATCTTGGTCAAACGACGTAGTGGCATATCGAGAATATAAGTTGCTTGCTCATCATTTAACTTGAAGTCCTTGATCAACTTTTCCTTAGCAGCGGCTGCATCATCGCTACCGCGGATAATCTTGATTACCTTATCGATGTCAATGATCGCCTTAAGCAAGCCATCGACCATGGAAAGACGGCCTTCTGCTTTTGCTTTGCGATATTCAGAGCGACGACGCACAACTTCGATGCGGTGATCGATAAAGACTTGTAGTAATTCTTTAAGACCAAGGGTTTGTGGGCGTCCCTTAACCAAGGCAACTGCGTTAATAGCGAAGGCATCTTCCATCGGGGTTAGCTTGAAGAGTTGTTCGAGAACCGCTTCTGGCTCAAAACCGTTCTTGAGCTCAATAACTACGTTGGTACCAGTCTGGCCATCAGTTAGATCAATGATGTCTGAAATACCTTGAATCTTCTTCGCTTTAGCCAAATCTGCAATGCGCTCAACAACTTTTTCTGGGCCGATATTAAATGGCAGTTCTTTAATGGTGATTCCCATCTTGCGAGAAGTAACTTTGCCGATCTCAACGGTGGCACGAACTTTAAAGGAACCTTTACCGGTGGCATACGCCTCGCGCACGCCTTCGGCGCCAACGAGTTCTCCGCCGGTTGGAAAATCGGGTCCAGGGATGTGCTTCATTAGCTGATTAAGCGTCGCCTTTGGATTTTCAATTAGGAACTTAGTTGCAGCGATAACTTCGCCTAGGTTATGTGGCGCCATGTTTGTCGCCATACCAACTGCGATACCAGAGCCACCATTTACCAAAAGGTTCGGATAGGCAGCAGGTAGAACAAGTGGCTCAAGCAATTGGCCGTCATAGTTTGGACCAAAATCAACGGTGTCTTCATCTGCTTCAGCAACCATCGCCATTGCCGCGTTTGCTAGGCGAGCTTCGGTGTAACGCATCGCTGCAGGGCCAGAGTCAAGAGAACCAAAGTTTCCGTGGCCATCGATTAGCGGAACCTGCATTGAAAAAGATTGGGCCATACGTACAAGTGCGTCATAAATTGCTGAGTCACCGTGCGGGTGCAACTTACCCATTACTTCACCGACAACACG
>CAZKNQ010000189.1:0-2121 GCA_964554225.1 uncultured Candidatus Planktophila sp. | reverse complement strand
TAAGCGCTGAATATCCATCTACATGGATCTTTGCCGTCGATGGCTTAATCGGTGCGACACCTGAACTCTTGCTCCGTTTATCTCGCGGCATGGTTACCTCGCGCGTACTTGCTGGAACCATTAGCAAGACCGGCGATGATGAAAAAGATTTAGCGCTCGCTGCATCTCTTGCGCGCTCGTCAAAAGATCTTGAAGAACACGAATACGCAGTGCGTTCGGTTGCAGAAGCACTAGATCCTTTCTGTACATCAACAAACGTTCCAGAGTCCCCATTTGTATTGCACTTGGCGAACGTTATGCATTTGGCAACCGACGTTACTGGTGCGTTGATCGAAAGCAAGAAGAGCGTTGATGCATTTACCGTGCTTGAAAAATTGCACCCATCAGCTGCAGTCTGTGGCACTCCAACAGATATCGCCGCTAAATTGATTTCAGATATTGAAGGCATGTCACGCGGTCGTTATGCCGGACCAGTTGGCTGGCTAGATGCACGTGGTGATGGAGAGCTCGGAATTGCGCTTCGCTGTGGGCAGATAATTGAAAATGAGATCCGCATATTCGCGGGTTGCGGAATTGTCGCGGGATCTAGCCCAGAGAAAGAGTTAAGTGAGAGCAATGCAAAATTTGCTCCAATGCGCAGTGCGCTTTCTTAAAGCGACTTCATCTTTTCTGCCAGATCTCTAATCAAGTCAGCATTAGCTTCTCGATTCGGAACATCTAGAACTACAACGCTTAGCCCTTCAACCTTTGACTTTAACTCTTTAATCAAATCATTAGCGTTATCAATTCGCTTCGAATTAATCCCCATGGAAGATGCAATCGCTGCAGGATCTAAGCCGTGCGGTGTTCCAAAGACTTCTTCAAATCCGTCTACTCCGCGTTGTGTAAGGGTCGAGAAGATTCCACCACCATCGTTATTTACAACAAATATCTTTAGATTTACTTGGTCGTGGTGAATCAATCCGGTTAGGTCGTGCAAGAAAGCTAAATCTCCAAGTACCGCAACGGCTTCACCATGATGAGTTGCGATACCCGTAGCAGTTGAAATGTTTCCATCGATTCCAGCTAGTCCACGGTTGGCATAAGTCATAACGCTGCTTCGCACAGATGCAAATGCTTCAAGATCTCTGATCGGACGGGATGAGGCGATAAATAAAGCGGTTTCGTTGGGGATGTTGGCCGCAATTTCGCGAGCGATAAGAGGCTCAGACCAGTTGGAAATATCTTTAACCACTTTGGCAGTGCGCTCAGAGTACTTCTGCCATTTAGCTATCCATTCAGGATCAGCGGGAGCGACATAAAGTTCTGGAATATCGGTAAATTTCTTATCAGCTAAACGGTCCGAATCCACCGTTGCGATTCTTGGATCGATTACAAAAGTTGAGCGCGCAGATTTGATTAGCGCGTTTACAGATCTAGAAAGAGTTGTACGGCCGATTACGATCACCGTATCTGGAGCTAAATCTTTGGCGATTGTTGTCGAAGTTAGAAATAAACTAGCGTGGGCGTTTGCTTGAGCGAAAGTAAGCGGATCTTCGCTAATTACCGGCCAGCCAAGTGACTCAATAAATTTATTAACTGCGGCAACTTCAAGTCCGCCACGATCGTGGCCAATCACTAATAAACCGCGTGTGGATTTGCTTGCCAAAGTTCCAGGTTTCTTACGATCAAAGATTTTCGGTGGACTTACCTTCAGTCCATCGAGCCAGGAATCGTTATCGTCGCCAAGAAGTGGTTCTTCAAATTGCACATTGATGTGTACGGGCCCGGTTTGTAGCGCGTTGAGTGGCAACTCAAGTGGATAGGCACCGCCAGACACATCGGAGAAGTAACGAACCGCTTTACCAAAGATGCGCGCTTGTTCGGTGGTTTGGTTTGCACCGGTTCGGCGAAGTTCGGCAGGACGATCCGCGGTAATTACAAAGAGTGGAATATTCGAATGAGATGCTTCCAAAACTGCAGGATGGTAATTAGCAACTGCGGTTCCGCTAGTGCAGATTACGGGCACGGGACGATTGCTGGCTTTAGCTAAACCAAGTGCGTAAAAGGCCGCGGTTCGCTCATCAATGCGGATATGTAACTTAATCAAGCCGCGCTTTTGTGCAGCAACAAGTGCCAGAG
>CAZKNQ010000188.1:0-2128 GCA_964554225.1 uncultured Candidatus Planktophila sp. | reverse complement strand
TAAGCGCTGAATATCCATCTACATGGATCTTTGCCGTCGATGGCTTAATCGGTGCCACACCTGAACTCTTGCTCCGTTTATCTCGCGGCATGGTTACATCACGCGTACTTGCCGGAACGATCAGTAAAACCGGCGATGATGAGAGAGATCTAGCGCTTGCCGCATCCCTTGCGCGATCATCTAAAGATCTCGAAGAGCACGAATATGCAGTCAGATCAGTGGCAGATGCACTCGATCCTTTCTGCACATCAACAAACGTTCCTGAATCCCCATTTGTTCTTCACTTAGCAAATGTTATGCACCTTGCCACTGACGTCACGGGTGCTTTAATTGAAAGCAAGAAGAGCGTTGATGCTTTTACGATTCTTGAGAAATTACATCCCTCCGCTGCGGTATGTGGCACACCAACTGAGATTGCTGCAAAGCTGATTAAAGATATTGAAGGTATGCCGCGCGGTCGTTACGCAGGCCCAGTTGGTTGGTTAGATGCTCGTGGTGATGGTGAACTAGGAATTGCACTTCGCTGTGGACAAATTACTGAAAATGAACTGCGCATCTTTGCGGGCTGCGGAATTGTGGCTGGTTCCAACCCGGAGAAAGAGTTAACTGAGAGCAACGCTAAATTTGCCCCGATGCGAAGCGCACTTTCTTAAGCTTTAAAGCGATTTCATCTTCTCTGCCAGATCTTTAATTAGATCGGCATTTGCTTCCCGGTTAGGAACATCAAGTACAACAACGCTTAGCCCCTTAATAGGTGCTGTTATCTCTTTACTTAATTCTGCGGCGTTATCGATAGTTTTTGCGTTAATACCCATGGATTTGGCGATCGCCGCAGGATCTAGCCCGTGTGGTGTTCCAAAGACTTCTTCAAATCCTTCAACTCCACGCTGTGGCAGAGTTGAAAAAATTCCACCGCCATCGTTATTTACGACGAAGATCTTGAGGTTTACCTGGTCGTGATGAATTAACCCAGTTAAGTCATGCAGGAAAGCTAAATCTCCAAGTACTGCAATTGCCGAACCGTGATGTGTTGCAATACCGGTTGCGGTGGAGATATTTCCATCAATGCCTGCCAGACCACGATTGGCATAGGTGATGACTCCTGATCGTGCCGCTGCAAATGCTTCAAGGTCTCTAATCGGACGCGATGATGCGATAAAGAGCGCAGTATCTGCAGGAAGGCTGGCTGCAATCTCGCGAGCGATAAGTGGTTCAGACCAGCTTGAAACATCTTTCACAATTTTTGCAGTGCGTTCAGAATATTTCTGCCATTTAGCGATCCATTCAGGATCGGCGGGCGCAACATAAAGTTCGGGAAGATCAGTAAAACGCTTATCTGCCGCGCGATCGGAATCCACTGTTGCAATGCGCGGATCAATAACAAATGTGGAACGTGCAGATTTAATGAGTGCGTTAACTGATCTAGACAGCGTTGTGCGCCCAATTACGATCACGGTATCTGGAGCCAAATCTTTTGCGATTGGTGTTGCCGTTAGAAATAAACTGGCATGGGCGTTTGCCTGTGCAAATGTCAATGGATCCTCACTGATTACCGGCCATCCGAGAGATTCAATAAATGCGCTAACTGCGGCAACTTCAAGTCCGCCGCGATCGTGCCCAATTACCAAAAGTCCGCGAGTAGATTTACTTGCAAGAGTTCCGGCTTTCTTGCGATCAAAGACTTTCGGCGGATTTACCTTTAAACCATCCAGCCACGCATCGTTATCGTCACCAAGAAGCGGTTCTTCAAATTGCACATTGATATGAACTGGTCCGGTTTGAAGTGCATTAAGTGGAAGTTCTAGTGGATATACACCGCCAGATACATCGGAGAAGTAACGAACTGCCTTGCCAAAGATGCGTGCTTGCTCAGTAGTCTGATTTGCACCGGTTCGACGTAGTTCGGCGGGACGATCTGCGGTGATTACAAAGAGCGGAATATTTGAATGCGATGCTTCCAAAACTGCTGGGTGGTAATTAGCAACTGCGGTTCCGCTGGTGCAGATAACTGGCACGGGGCGATTACTGGCTTTTGCTAGACCAAGTGCGTAGAAAGCAGCGGTGCGTTCATCGATGCGGATATGTAACTTAATCAAGCCGCGCTTTTGTGCAGCAACAAGTGCCAGAG